>JBGSPP010000009.1:0-5099 GCA_041738515.1 Desulfobulbus sp. | reverse complement strand
CCTTGCCAGCAGCGCCACGTCGAAAAATGGGGCGCCGAGATCAGCCTCCAGATAGGAGGCCATCTGGCGCAGCAGGTCTCGTCGCTGCAGGTCATGGTAGGCATAGGCCGCATACACCGCCAGCGAAGGGTCCACCCCCTTGGCCAGCTGCATACGCCGGGCGATGGCCAGGGCCTCGTCACCCTCGAGTTTGAAGCTGCCGCTCGCCATGGCCGCCGAAGCGATTGCGCGCAAAGCGCGCAACTCGTCGGCGCGACTGCGGTAGTCCTCCCAGCGCCAGGTATTGGCCGACGGCTCGTAGGCAACGTCCACGAGTTCGTCCTCGTCAAAGGTGAGCGCGCAAAGAAACTCCGGGATCGCCGGCAGTAGAACACCGGCGCCGCTTCGAAGCACAAGCAGGACGTTGGATCCCGGTCGGGACGCGTTGCCCACGCGCAGGTCGTCACCCAGTGCCTGGCTACCACCAGCGAACTGGACCTGGACCGCCGGAGCCACCGCCTCGACCACACGAGCTCCGCGCAGCTTGAAGCCACAACCGGTCTCGTGATGGCTGGGTCCGAAGGGACGTGCCAGATCCTGCGAGACTCGCAACATTTCATTTTCGAGTCCGACTACACCTCCTCGTGAATTTGCCACTGGGGGTGTCCCCAGCGCAGGTACGCTGATACCCATAGTGGTTCGGAGAAGGTTCGCCGTGATCGCCTCCGGGTTACTCATTCGCCTGGAGGACCCGCTGGACAAGGGCAGCTGCTGCGCCCCCAGGATAACGTCCTCGACACTGGGCTTGGCAATCTCGGAGATCCAGGCTGGCGGGTCGGAACTGATCTGAGCCACTGGTACCTGGATGACCTTGGTTTGTATCTGCAGGTCGGCGATCCTTGCCTTGACGGCCTCGGACAGGTAGTCACGAAGCGGACGCAAGTGCACGTAGCCGTTTCTTTTGGCACAAACTGTAGCCCATTCGACGATCTGGGGCCGCTGACCGAACAGGGCAGGCACCAGTTCGTGAGTGTAGAGTGCCTTGAACTCGGCGCTAGTAACGTCCGGGTCCTTCACCTCGTGCGAGGGTTTGCCTAACTGGCAGGCAAAGAACTGATCCACCGGCTTCGTGTCTTCCTCCCGATTTGGGAAGATTTCGCTGCCGCGCATCGATTGCGCGCGGACCCCCTCGGGTGCCGTTCGGCATGCATCAGATATCATTAATACATGGGGAATGCCGCATGTGGCGGCCAATGCCGCGCTGGTTGCAACGTTCACTGCGGCTTGCGAGTCATCAGGGGCATCCGTGAGTAGCCAGTACTCTTGGCGCTGCAGGTTCACGCCGTGGCCGGCAAAGTACACCAGTAACTGGTTTACGTTCGCGGCGTCGACGAGCTGGCGAACTGCTCTCTTGATGCGATCGATCGTGACTGGTTCGATCTCGTCCGTGATTACCACGGTTTCAATGCCTTGCGAGCGCGCCCATGCCTCCATGAGTCGCGCACCGCAGGCTGCGTCCCTGAGTATGGGCAAATCTCCCGTCCGGTCAACACCGATGAGGATGGCAGCGCGTTTCATATCAGAACTTTCTCCAGAACTCGCTCAGGGTTCATGAGAGCAACCGCCGACTTGGCGCTGCCGCGGCAAGGAAACGTGTGTATTTATTCTAGTTAGCATCTGAAAGAGTTGGCAGTAGAAAACGTTACACAGAGACACTATCTGCGCCAACAATTCGGCTATGTTTAAAACTGTTTTCCGATGCACCATGTTGTGCCAGACAATGCCAGGAAACTCACCGGCAGGGAGCCAGGAGTAAACACCATTACGGCCAGGTAAAGACCGTTGTACCGCCGGCTCCGGTGACCGTGATCTGCTCAATGCCGGTGA
This sequence comes from Desulfobulbus sp., assembly GCA_041738515.1. Taxonomy (GTDB): domain Bacteria; phylum Desulfobacterota; class Desulfobulbia; order Desulfobulbales; family Desulfobulbaceae; genus Desulfobulbus. The sequence goes on along the minus strand of JBGSPP010000009.1, from coordinate 3,233 downwards.
CGGTGATGGTGGTGCCGCCGGCCGCGCCATAGATGACATTCAAGGCGCTGTTCAGAATCAGTACCGGCAGGGTATCGGGGTTGTTCACCGTGAGCGTATCGGTGCCGTCCCCGCCGTCGATGGTGGCGGTGTCGGTGCCGGTGCTGACATCGTATGTGATGGTGTCATCCCCGATGCCAGCATCGATAGTAACCGTATCATCTCCATCACCCCCATTTACACGGATCGTGTCAATGCCGCTGCCACCATCTTGTGATATGTGGTCGTTTCCATTATCCCCAAGCGCATTCAGGGTATCGTTCCCTGCAGAACCAAATTGTATAATCCAATCGCCGCTGTCGCCTCCCCCAGCGGTCAGGTTGTCATCACCATTCCCGCCATCCTGATGAATATAATCGTTGCCGTTTCCAGCCTCGGCCACCAAGGTATCATCACCCTCTCCGCCATACTGATCGCTCCAATCGCCCTCCGCGCCCATATCGACGGAAAGCAGGTCATTCGCCGCCCCACCGAACTGGAGGACGCGGTCGCGTTCAGGTGTACCGAAAAAGATGAAAGTGTTCGGCGTGTCCAACCCGATATCGGTGTGAAAGGTGTCGAAAGCCGGGAAGGCAGTGAAGGCCAGAGGGATGGTCAGGGGGAACCCCTTGACCACGGTGAACTGAATCGGCCCCATAGTGGCGACGGCTGTGCTGCCGTTTAGGGCTTCAGCCGAGAAGGAAGTGGATCCAAGAGGAATGGTGAAGGTCAAGGGGCTGGTCAAGCTGCTTAGCGTCTGACCCTGGCAGGTCACCCGCACGCTGGTCGCCCCGGCAGGCAGGGTATTAAACTGGCCGGCGCTGGTGGTAAAGGTAAAGGCAAGTTGTTCGGTGGCCTCGTCCAGCAACAGCAAGGACAGCCAGGGCATGGAATAGGAGTTTGGCGTTTTCCCTGCTGCTGCATGGCATTCGAAGTTCACCAGCGACAAATTCAGTATTATCAGGATGGTTAGGAAGCGCATGTAGTCCTCCCTGCTGGCGTCTCAATACCCCAGCGCAGCGTTGACTTGGAAATATCTGATTGTGAGATCTATTCACCGTGAGGGAAGATTGACAACTATCAAGATATTCTTTCAGTTCAACTATCAAGTACCTCGCGAACCTGTCCTGCTGTTTTCTACCTGGAAATGGGCATTTGAATAAAGTGCATCTTGACTTCAAGCATACCATTCTGGGCTATAATGTCATCAGGATAACCTGATATATGAGCCTGTCGCGGGAGCAAAGCGGCGCCGTTACTGAGTATTATCCAGCCAAAATCTGCGACTGAACATGCTGAGCCTGTCACCTCGAAATTCCACTGCTTTCTCTGCTACGAACCACTATGAGCGTCACGTAAGGCAACTTTTGCTGGCTGTTTTGCGATGCACCCCGGCTTTAATCAATCAAGTTTACCGATGCAAAATGACGTTTCACGCCTCTTCGGAACCTCACTGCCGGATAGCCGATGATGAGCGAGATGGCTGGCGAGTTGCCGGCGGGAATGCCAAGTTGCCTGCAAAGGTCTTTCTTGCGCATGAGTATCGGTGCAGCAGCGCCAATCATTGTGGTGCCGAGGCCAAGGGATTCGGCTGCCAGCATGGCGTAGGTGCAGGCGATCATCGCTTCGGCCGGATCTACATAGGGGGAGTGGTGAAAGAGAAGCACGGCTGGCGCGTCATAGAAGAGCAGGTCCCTGCCCTGGTTTCGTCCCTCCACATACGCCCGGGCCAGTGGGTTGATGAAGCCGCTCATCTGTTCGTACTTATGCCGGCGCATCAATGGACGCACGAGATCAAGCAGCCAAGGCTTGAGAATCTTCAGGAGGCCGGCATAGCTGGCCACGATCTCTCCCGCCAGCGCCTGCACGCGATCACGACCCCGGACAATCACGCATCCCACATCCCAGGGAGGAATCCCCATCGGACCGGTGGCGGCCATTGCGACGACCTGCTGCAGCATTTCAAGCGGTGGTTCCTCAGCCTTAAATAGACGCACACTCCGGCGAGCCAGCATCAGTGCAGCCAGGGCTTTCGCATCCACACGCGCCTCTGGCGGCGGCAGCGCTACCAAGTCGGAAGGCGCAAGGCCGCGCCCGTTCACTTGGATGCTTTCGGTAGGGCAGACCATCATGCAGTGGCCGCAGGCGATGCAGCCGAACATGCTCTCCGGATGGATTTCGACGCGACCTTCGACCAGGCGAAGCACCTCGGTGGGACAAATTCGGGTGCACTCGCCGCAGCAGTTACAGGTCGCATGGTCGATGGTGATGGTTCCAGCTTCTTTGTAAATGCTATGCCCTATGGCCATGGCATCTCCTCAATAACATCAATTTCTCGACCGGGTGGGGGTGCGTGACATTGACCTGCGGGGATCACCCCCCTTCCGGCAAGTCGTGTGCCTTGCCAAGCAACACAGGCCCGCTGCATCCGTTTCAGAACTTTTCATCACCCTCCCTCCAGCACAGCCCTCAGCTGGACGGCGATATCCCTTTTGGTAAACGGTTTCATGGCAAACCCCTTGATACCGTAAGCCTTGGCCTGGGCCTCGTTGACTAGGTTGCTATAGCCGGTGCAGAGAATAATCGGCAGCCCGGGCCGGATCTGGAGCATGCGCCGGGCGAGGTCGAGGCCGGTCATGCCCGGCATGGTCTGGTCAGTGATAACCACGTCGAAGCGGTAGGGATCGTTCTGGAAGGTTGTCAATGCCTCGTGGCTGTTGGAATACACCGTCACTTCGTAGCCGAGACGCTCGAGCATGGACTGGCCCATCTCGATGAGGATCTTCTCGTCATCGACCAGGAGGATATGGCCTCTGCCGGTGGCAACCGATTCCGCCGCATCGTCCGGGCTGGTGCTCTTGTGGTCGCAGGATGGCAGGGTGATGGTAAAGACGGTGCCCTTACCGGGATCGCTGGCGCAGGTGATGAAGCCACCGGAGGTGCGGACAATGCCGTCGACAATGGCCAGGCCCATGCCGGTACCCTTACCCACCTCCTTGGTGGTGAAATAAGGATCGAAGATCCGGTCCCTGATCTCCGGGGGAATACCCGGGCCAGTGTCGGTGACGGAGAGCTGGACAAAGGGGCCGGGAACAAGGTCTGGATGGAGGGTGAGGTCGGCCTCGCTGCAGTTGATGTCGTCGATGGCGATCTCCAGGCTGCCACCGGTCTGCTCCATGGCGTGGAAGGCGTTGGTGGCCAAGTTCATCAGCACC
>JBGSPP010000108.1:0-4180 GCA_041738515.1 Desulfobulbus sp. | reverse complement strand
CCAGCAGGTGGACGGCCTGCTCCATCCCCTTGCCCGCGAGGCCCTGCACCGTGAGGTGGCGGGCCGGCAGGCCGAGCTGATCCTGATCGAAATCCCGCTGCTCTACGAGGCAGGCTGGCGGCAGGAGGTGGACGAGGTGCTGGTGGTTTATGCCCGGCGCGGCGTGCGATGCTGCCGGATCATGCAACGGGACAGGGTGACACGGCGGCAGGCAACGCTTGCCATCGCCGCCCAGATGTCGCTGGAGGCAAAGGCCGCCCGGGCGGAGCACGTCATCGACAACTCCGGTCCCTGGTCCAGGACCCGCGACCTGACCGTGTCGCTCGGCAAGGTGCTGTCGGCACGGTTTCCACCACCTTTCGGCCAAGAAAAGGCTTGACAGGGCACCCCGAAACAAATAATTAGCACGGTAACATCTCTGTGAATCGAATGTTTCCGTCGGTTTCTGTTCTGATATTTCACAAACGATACATTTTTTTCAGCCGGAATCTGTTTGCACAGTCCAATCCGGTTGCATATACTGGATAGCAGTTTCTCTTCACGCCTGTCCTGCCCCTTTTATCCAGTCCATTCATTGTGTACCATTACAGAACAAATCCAATTGCATCTCTGTGTTGTCTTTAACGTGATACGCTCGGCAGTGATGGCGCAGTCCAGGCGCTGTCACCCCATAATGCAGTACCTGTTCCATATGCGACGCCATGACCTGTCGCCAGTTTCACCATCCCGGCCATACGGAGGAATACCCGGTCAATGAATCCAACTGATTTGAAGAACAAGAAAATCAAGGAGCTCGTCAGCCTTGCCGCCTCCCTCGATATCGAGGGGTACAGCAATATGACCAAGCAGGAGCTCATTTTTGCCATCCTCAAGGAACAGGCGGACGAGGACGGCAAACTGCGGGGCAGCGGCGTTCTCGAGATCCTACAGGATGGATTCGGTTTCCTTCGCGCCCCCGACTACAACTACCTCCCCGGCCCGGATGACATCTACGTCTCCCCCTCGCAGATCCGGAGGCTCAACCTGCGCACCGGCGACACTGTCGAAGGCGAGGTTCGGTCGCCCAAGGACAATGAGCGCTATTTTGCCTTGCTCAAGGTGGACACAATCAACTACGAGCCACCCGAGGCAGCCAAGAACAAGACCGCCTTCATCAACCTGACCCCGCTCCACCCTGAAGAGATGATCAATCTGGAAACCACTCCGGACAATCTCTCCATGCGGGTGCTCAACATCACCGCACCCCTGGGCAAGGGACAGCGCGGCCTAATCGTCGCCCCGCCCCGGACCGGCAAGACGGTGCTGATGCAGAAGATCGCCAACTCGATCGTCGCCAATCACAAGGAGGTCATGCTCATCGTCCTGTTGATCGACGAACGGCCGGAGGAGGTCACCGACATGCGGCGCAACGTCGACGCCGAGGTGGTCAGTTCGACCTTCGACGAACCGCCGCAGCGCCACATCCAGGTGGCCGAGATGGTCATCCAGAAGGCGCAGCGACTGGTGGAGCATAAAAAGGACGTGGTCATCCTGCTCGATTCGATCACCCGCCTGGCCCGCGCCTACAACACGGTGACCCCGGCCTCGGGCAAGATTCTGTCCGGCGGCGTCGAGGCCAACGCCCTGCACCGGCCGAAACGCTTTTTCGGCGCGGCCCGCAACGTGGAGGAAGGCGGCAGTCTGACCATCCTGGCCACCGCCCTGATCGACACCGGCAGTCGCATGGACGAGGTCATCTTCGAGGAGTTCAAGGGCACTGGCAACATGGAGATCGTGCTCGACCGGAAGATGGCCAACCGGCGTATCTACCCGGCCATCGACATCCAAAAGTCTGGCACCCGCAAGGAGGATCTGCTCCTGCCTCCCGACGATCTCAACCGCATCTGGATCCTGCGCAAGCTGCTTTCCTCCATGAACCGCTAGGTTCGGTTTTTTCTTTCAAGAAGTAGAAAAAAAAGATATATTCCCCTGTTTTTGAAAAAAATCATTTGTGCTCTTGCCAAGGAGTGTTGCCATGAAGCCCGATATCCATCCCAAGTATCACAAAATTAACGCCGTCTGCGCCTGCGGCAACGAAATCGAACTCGGCTCGGTCAACAGCGAGATTCGCGTCGAGATCTGTTCCGCCTGCCACCCGTTTTTCACCGGCAAGCAGAAACTGATCGACACCGCCGGCCGCATCGAGAAGTTCAAGAAGAAATACGCCGGATTCCAGGGCAGCGCCAAGAAGTAAGCTGTCAGTTTGCCGTCTTTCCCCCCCTCCTGGCCTTGAGGCCGGAACGCGCCGTCATTGGTCCCATGCGGGACAGCGATATGACTCGTTTCCGCGCCGCCTGCGGTCACGAGGGGGTTCCTGTTTTCTGACCCCAGGCCCATGTTTGAGAATCTGCGCGATATCGACGAAAAGCTGAGCATGCTTGAGCGCCAGCTGGCAGATCCGCTGCTGGTCGGCGATCAGCAGCGCTTTCGCGCGGTGGTGCGCGAGCACAGCCTGGTGTCCAGGCTGGCCGAACTGCACACCTCCCACGCCTCGGTTTGCCGGCAGATCAAGGACAGTCAGGATCTGGTCCGCAGCGAGCAGGAAGACCGCGAACTGGTGGAAATGGCCCGGGCCGAACTGGAAGAGCTGGCGCAAAAGAAAGACGAGCTGGAGCGGGATATCCGCCTGCTTCTGCTTCCGCGCGATCCCAACGACGACAAGAACACCTTTCTTGAGATCCGCGCCGGCACGGGCGGCGACGAGGCGGCGCTGTTTGTGGCCGACATGTTCCGCATGTACAGCCGCTACGCCGAGACGCAGGGCTGGCGGGTCGAGGTGATGAGCTCAAACCCCATCGGCATCGGCGGGTTCAAGGAGATTATCGCCCTGGTGAGCGGCAATCAGGTCTACAGCCGGCTGAAGTACGAGTCCGGGGTTCACCGGGTTCAGCGCGTGCCGGACACTGAGACCCAGGGCCGCATTCACACTTCGGCGGTCACCGTGGCCATCATTCCCGAGGCGGAAGAGGTCGATTGCCACATCGAGCCGAATGAACTCAAATTCGATGTCTACCGTTCCTCCGGGCCGGGCGGCCAGTCGGTCAACACCACCGATTCCGCCGTTCGTGTGACCCACCTGCCCACCGGCTTGGTGGTCACCTGCCAGGACGAGAAATCGCAGCACAAAAACAAGGCCAAGGCCCTGCAGGTGCTGCGGGCCAGGCTGCTCGACCGGCTGGAGCAGGAGCGGCACGACCGCATCTCCGAGGATCGAAAGAGCCAGGTCGGCAGCGGCGACCGCAGCGAACGCATCCGCACCTACAACTTTCCCCAGGGCCGGGTGACCGATCACCGCATCAATCTGACCATCTATCGGCTCGATCAAGTCATGGCCGGCATGCTCGACGACGTCATTCTGCCGATCATCACCCATTTCCAGACCGAAGCCCTCAAATCCGTCAACTAGCGGTCCCGGTTCGTCCACTACCATGCATATCTCAGGCCTGATCGCGGCGGCCGAACAGCGACTGGCCGAGGCCGGCATCGAAGAAGCGGCACTGGATGCCCGCCTGCTGTTCGAGCACCTCACCGGCTTTGGCCGCACCCACCTGGTGCTGCACGGCGACGAAGAGGTGGCCGAGGCAGATGCTGCCTGCTACCGGCAGCTGGTCGAGCGGCGGCGCGCACGCGTGCCGCTGCACCATCTGACCGGAACAAAGGAATTCTGGTCTCTGGTCTTTACGGTCTCGCCGGCGGTGCTGATTCCCCGGCCCGAAACCGAGTTTCTCCTCGAATGCGCCCTTGCGGTGTGCAAGGGGGCTGGCCCCATTTGCCAGGCCCTGGATCTGTGCACCGGCAGCGGTGTGATCGCGGTGGTCCTGGCCCGGGAACTGGGCTGCCGCGTCTCGGCGGTGGACTGTTCCTCGGCGGCCCTGGCGGTGGCGGCCGGCAATGTGGCGCGGCATGGAACTGGGGAGCTGGTGTCGCTGGTCCAGGGCGACCTGTTTGCCCCGCTTGATCCGGCCGATAGCTTTGATCTGATTGTCAGCAACCCGCCCTACATCGTCGAGGATGAGATAGACCGCCTCGAACCGGAAGTCGCCTGCGCGGAACCGCGCCTGGCACTCTCCGGAGGCACCGACGGCCTGCGGGTGATCGCACGGATCGCGGCCGAGGCTGCAGCCTTTCTGCGCCCGGGCGG
>JBGSPP010000091.1:0-1621 GCA_041738515.1 Desulfobulbus sp. | reverse complement strand
TGGGGCAATCGCCCCTCGGCCTGCAGTCGCCGGTCGGCACACAGGACCGCGTCAAGCCCGCCCACCGCCGAGCTGAAGGTCACGGCCACCCGGGGCGCAAGGGCCTGGTTGATCACGATGCCGCTTGACGCCAGCGCCCGCGCCACCGTCAGCATGCCGCAGGAAAAGATCGGGGAGAACCAGGCGGCCTGATGACGGGCCGCGAGAAAGGGATAGGCCTGGCGAGCAACCGTGATCTCGGGCAGCTGGCCGGCGATGCGCACCGGAAAATCGTCCCGCAGGGGAAATCGCGTCAGCGGGCCGATGCCGCTGTCGCCGGCCAAGGCCCGTTGCCACTGCGCCTCCAGGTCGATGCCGAGCGGTGAGACGGCGTCATAGCCGATCACCACCGGCCGCTTGCCTTCGCGGAACAGCAACGGATTTACCAGGGGATGAAGCGATACAGCTTGGCGAACATCTCGTAGACCTCGATCCAGTTCTGCAAGTCCTGGGAGTTGTTCATGTGGGCCCGCTTGTTGACCATCACCCAGCTCATGTGGGCGGCGCCGTCCTTGCAGGTGGCGCAGTCGCGCGTCTCCGAGGTGCAGCAGCGGTGCATGGTGTTCAGGTCCGAGGCCCAGCGGATGAAGTTGGTCAACCTTTTGGGCCGGGGTTCGCGCCGGTCAATGGGCTCGGTGACCGAGGGGCACTCCATCCAGCCGAACCGGCGGTCAAACATCATGCCGGTGGTGATGATGCGGTGATAGTACTTCGAGGAGATAACGGTCTCGGGATAGCGGTCGAGCATCCCGTCCATCTCCTCGCGCACTGCCGTCAACTCGGCCTCGGTCCAGGAGAAGCCGTCCACGCCCTCGTCGTTGGAGAGCAGCTGCATATGGACCTTCAACCCCACATCCCTGATCCGGCCGATGATTCGCTCGGTCTTGCCCAGCTGCTTGGGGGTGATGGTGTAGAGGTAGTAGGCGTTGGGGTCGCCCTGGTAGTTGGCGCTGGAGATGGCGAACACATCCTTGCCGCGCAGGACCTGCTCGTCCTCGGCATCGCCCCAGAGGGACAGGCCGACCATCAGGTCGGGAAAACGGGCCCGATCCACCTTGATGATGCCATTGGTGGCGCAGAAGGTGGGCAGCCGCCGGTAGAAGGCCTCAATTCGGTCCGGGCAGAGGGTCGGTTCGCCACCGATGAGGATGGCCAGATTGACGCCGCGAGCCATCTCGCTGTCGACGAACGCATGCCAGCGGGCGATGTCCCGTTCCTCGGAGGCGACCGTGTGCTCGCCCGAGGAGAAGAAAAAGCAACCCTTGCAGCGCAGGTTGCAGCGGTCGGTGACATCGTAGATCGAACTGCGGATGTTGAGCTTGGAAATCTTTTTATAACGCTCGTACCACGGGGCATCGAGCAGGGAGCTGACGGTTTTCATGGGCGTGCGGCGTGTCTATTGGCCCTCCGGCGGGGCCACCGGATGCGCGCAGAGGTTGGTTCCTTTTTGGTAGCCTCGCACCCAGACGGCCAGATAGGTGTCGACGTAATCGAGCCAGGCCGAAAAGGTTAATGGGTCGGTGGCGTGGCGGTACATCCGGGCGGTCACCACGGCGCTGCCGGCGGCGTAGTGGCGGCAGTC
>JBGSPP010000044.1:0-6268 GCA_041738515.1 Desulfobulbus sp. | reverse complement strand
CCGCTTGCCCGAGGGCAGCCAGTCGTAGCGGCGGCGGCAGGGCTGGACGCACTGGCCGCGCAGACTCGACTTGCCGCCATGGAGGCTGGAGAAACGGCAGAGGCCAGAGTAGCTGAAGCACATCGCTCCGTGGATAAAGATCTCCAGGGGGGCGTCGCTCCGGGCCGCGATGGTGCGCATCTCCTCCAGGCTGAGTTCGCGGGCCAGCACCACCCGCTCAAACCCAAGCGCAACAAAGGCGCTCGCCACCAGCGAGTTGCCGGCGGTCATCAGGGTCGAGGCATGGAGGTGCAGGCGGGGGAAAAACCGGTGCACCAGATGGAGGATGCCCAGATCCTGGATGATAAGCGCGTCCGGCCGGATTCGGTCGAACATCGACAGCGATTCCAGGGCCAGGCGGATTTCGTCCTCCTTCATCAGGCTGTTCATGGCCACGTACAGCCGCCGACCGCGTTCCCGGGCAAAGCGGGTCATGGCCGCGATCTCGGCAAAGGTGAAATCTCGCGACAGGGCCCGGGCATTGAGGCCGGGCGCACCGACATAGACGGCGTCGGCCCCCTCGTCCAGGGCTGCCTCGAAGGCGGCGAGCGTACCGGCCGGAGCGAGCAGTTCCATGGACGGATGGGAATCAGCGGGGCAGGTCATGGGCCAGTCCGGGAAAGATGAACAGCAGGTTGCCGGCGAGGACGGAAAATCTGGACAAAAGGAAGGCAAGCAACAAGCACCCGGCTACTCGGCGGGGGCGTACAGGGCCAAGGGGTAATCGAGCGGCGGGACCGGCAGGATGAAATAAAAGTTATTGCCCTCCGGCGTCGGTTCGTAGCCCACCCGGCCGCCGTGCATCTCGATGACGTGGCGGATGAAGGACAGGCCGTGGCCGGTGCCGGGCACATCCAGGCTGTCGTCGCCGCGCATCCCTTCCAGAAACAGGCGGTTGCCTTGCTCAAGCGACATGTTCGGCCCAGTGGTGAAAACATTGAACTTGATCCCCTTCTGCCCCTGGCGCTGGAAGTTGTCGATAATCACGCTGCCGTAGGCCATGGCCTTGCGCGGGCATCCGCGATGGTCGATGATCTCGCGGGTGTACTTGGCGGCATTGGAGAACAGGTTGGCATAGACCTGAGCCAGCAGGCCGATATCGACCAGGATGGGAAACTCGGCCTCGTGCATGTTCCTCGGCCGCTCGACAGTGACCTGGGACGCCTGCAGCCGGCTGGCATAGTGCTCCAGCTGCGGGATGATGACTTCCTTTTCCACCAGGCAGCGCTTGGGGTGCAGCACCAGATGCCCGCGCTCAAAATGCTCGCGCCTGAACAGGCTCTCGATAAACAGGCTCATGTTGGCGTGATGCTTGACGATCTTCTGGTAGTAACCGAGCAGATCGTCCTGCACTGTCTGCAACCGGCCACAGCAGCGCGAGCACTGCGCCGACTGCCCGACCCCGTCCAGTTCGACGATCTCCCGCTTCAGCGCCTCGATCTCGCCAATCTTCTTCTTGAGCTGATTGAACAGATGCTTGAAATACATATTGGGCACAATGATATTGTGCTCAATGTCGATCACCAGGGTGTTGATGAACTTCAGGCGGTCGATGTTCTGCCGGGCAATCAGCCGGTTGTCGAGATTGTAGCCGATGCGGTTGGCATACTTGGCGAAAAAGAACTTGTCGGTCTCCGACAGCCCCTCCTTCCTGTGGACCTCGTACATACCCAGCGTCCGCCCGCCGCCGCACAGTCCCTGGAGGTCGTCCCAGAGCTTAGCCTGCTGCCGCTGCCGCTCGCTGCCCTCGTGTTCCCGTTCCCGGGAGGAGTGCTTGCTGAAGATGGGGATCACGTACGACCCGTCCTGTTCGTAGGGCGTCTCATGCACCTGGACCGGGAAGCAGGCCGGCTCGGGTTCGCCGAGCACGCCGCGCTCGCTCGAGCAGACCAGTTGCAGGCCGCCTTCCTTGCCCTGGCAGAGGTAGAGGGCGCTGGCGACGCCGACCAGGGCCAGGGGCACGGAGACGCAGATCCGGTAGAAGTCGTCCAGGTTGTCGTATTCCTGCGCCAGATCGAAGAAGGCCTTGAGGAAATCGTTCCGCCCCCGGGAGAAGTTGTATTTCTCGTAGCTTTCCGCCTTTTCGCGGATACGGCGGCAGACGGCCTCCAGATCCGAGGGAATGGCAGGGTTGGCGGTCGGCTCAGTCATGGCGGGAGGTTCCAGGCGGGCTGCAAATCATGGCGTACGGGAAACCGACGGGGCGTCATCCAGCCTTCAGCGCCGGGCGAGTACCACTTCGTCCCGGTCGGCCTTCTCGTCGAGCAGGACGTCCACCCGCTCGTCCGGCTCGGCCTTGACGACCGTGCCGACATAATCGGCCTGAATGGGCAGTTCCCGGCCGCCGCGATCCACCAGCACAGCCAGCTGAATCGACAGGGGCCGGCCGTAATCCATGATCGCGTCCATGGCGGCCCTGACGGTCCTGCCGGTGAAGAGGACGTCGTCCACCAGAATGACCCGTTTGTCTTCCAGGAGGAAGCCGATCTCCGACTTCCTGACGATCGGATTCTGGGAGATGAGACTCCAGTCGTCGCGGTAGAGGGTGATGTCCAGGTTGCCCGAAGGCAGGCTGATAGCTTCCCGCTCATCGATCTTGCGCTTGATCCGCTGGGCGAGAAAGACGCCGCCGGTATGGATACCGATGATCGAGATATCGCCCACGCCGTGGTTACGCTCCACGATCTCCAGGCTGATGCGGTCGAGGCTGCGGTCGATGTCGCGGCCGGTCATGACGGTTCGTGCCTTCATAGTCCCACCCTGTTCCAGAAATAGTCGCATCCCTTGTCGTCCACCAGATTGATGGCCTCGGGGAACGCCTCGCACTCGGCCGCAAACACCCGTGCGGCAATGTCGTCGGGGGAGTCGGCATCATCCAGGGGTACGCAGCGCTGCAGTACGATCGGGCCCTCGTCGTAATTCTCGTTGGCGAAATGGACCGTGCAGCCGCTCACCGTGCAACCCTTGGCCTTGACCGCCTCGTGGACATGGTGCCCATAATAGCCGGCCCCGCAGAACGAGGGGATGAGTGCCGGATGGATGTTGAGCACCGCCCGCCGCAGATGGGCCGGCGGTGCATACAGCTTGAGATAGCCGGCCAGGGCGATGAGATCGACCTCATATTCGGCGAGGATGCGGTTGATAGCCTCGTCGTTGCGGGCATGGAAAGCCGGATAGCCGTAACGTCTGGCCTTCTCCAGCCCCAAGGCCGAGGCCACGTTGGAGATGACCACCGCTATCCCGGCGCGCAGGCTGCCCGCCTGTATGCGCTCATGAAAGTTGTCCAGGGTCCGGCCGCTGCCGGAAAGCAATACCGCCATCTTACGCATCGCGCCCAGCCTCGTTGAAATACGGGTGGACAGCCGTATCGATGTTCGCAAGCCAGCTGCTGATGGCCGCGTCGTATCCGGCGGTCAGCGCGAACACCTTGCGGGCCAGCCGGAAGCGGGTGACCAGGCTGGTGTTTCCGTGGGCGCGCAACTCCGCCAAAACCTGCTCGTAATCAGCCGGATCGACGATGACGGTGACGTCGTGGAAGTTCTTGGCCGAGGCCCGCAGCAGGGACGGCCCGCCGATGTCGATGTTTTCGATGGCATCGACGAGTGTGCAGTCGGGCGCGGCCACCGCCTGGGCAAAGGCGTAGAGGTTGACGGCGACGATATCGATGGGCTTGATGCCGTGGGCCGCGCACTGCTGTCGGTGGGCTGCGTTGTCCCGCTGGTGGAGAATGCCGCCGTGCACCAGAGGGTGCAGGGTCTTGACCCGGCCGTCGAGCATCTCCGGGAATCCTGTGAATTCGGCCACATCGGTAACCGCCACCCCGCATTCGCGCAGCTTTCTGGCCGTGCCGCCGGTAGACAGTATCTCCATGCCCATGGCGGCCAGCGCCCCGGCAAAGGCCTCGCAGCCGGATTTGTCGGTCAGGCTTATCAGGGCCCGCTCCGCTCGTCTCATTGCATGCTCCTTGCTACTCGTAGTCTTTTTTCAGAAACTGCCGGATCTTGCGGCGTTCATGCTTGTCCGGCCGGTGATCGGGCTGGCCGGCGAGCTGGCGCAGGACCCTGCGCTCCTCCTGCTGCCGCTCCCGCTTTGCCACCGAGTCTTCGGTTTCCGCGTACAGGGTCCGGGCCACCGTGGCCGGCCCGCGCTTGTCGCTGACCGCCAGCACCAGGACCGTGTATTCGAGCTGGTCCTGGCGGATCACCAGCTGATCGCCCGGCCGCACCTCCCGGCTCGGCTTGACCCGGTTGCCACCCAGAGCGACGTGACCGCCGTTCACCGCCTGCGACGCCAGCGAGCGGGTCTTGTAAAAACGGGCCGCCCACAGCCACTTGTCGATCCGCACCGTCTCCATTTCTCCGCCTCGTCTTTCGCCTGTTCGGCTCGGTCAAATTACCACACCTGGCCGGATCGATCAAACAAAGATGTCAGACCGCCGCTTGCCCAAAAGCCGGGCATCGCCCGGGCTCCGCGGTCGGCCGGGCCGGGCTGGGTCTTGCCGCTCGCAGAAAAATAGGGTAAGGGAGCTGATAACGTGAATTTCCCGGGAGTGGCGTCATGTCCGTCCAAGCTGTAGGCATCAGCCAATTCACCTGCCCCGTCCGCATCCCCGAGAAGGGCGGCGGCGTTCAGCAGACCGTGGCCACCATTGACCTGCAGGCGCAGATGCCCAGGGACCGCCTGGAATCCTGTGTCGAGGTGATGACCGCGCTCCTCGGCGAATACCTGCCCGACATCCACGCCGCCCTCTTTCCCGCCCTGCTCGCCCGGATGCGGCAGCAACTGCGGGCCAACGAGGCGTGCCTTGCGATGAACTTTCCCTACTTCATCGCCAAGCGTGCCCCGGTCTCGGGCACGGTCAGCCTGATGGAATACCGCTGCGCCTTCACCGCTTCATCGAAGGACCGCGGCGAACCGGTACTGACCGTGGTCGTGCCCCTGACCACGCTCTGCCCCTGCTCCAAGGAGATCAGCACGGCCGGAGCGCACAATCAGCGGGCCGAGGTCACACTCACCGTCTGGCCGCTGGCGCTCATCTGGCTGGAAGACCTCATCGCCATGGTCGAGGGCTGCGGCTCCGCCGAGGTCTATGCCCTGCTCAAACGGCCCGACGAAAAATACGTCACCGAGACCGCCTACGCCCATCCCATGTTTGTCGAGGACGTAGCCCGGATGGTGGCCCAGCGCTCCCTGCACCACCCGGACATCGCCCGCTTCCACGTCAGCGTCGAGAGCTTCGAATCCATCCACAATCACAGCGCCTACGCCTTCATCGACAGCCGCGATCTCGACGGGGAAACGGTGGTCTGAGACCAGGTACCCCCGCGCCAAAAGTCAGCGGCCAAGCCCGCCCAGGCACAGATACTTCAGTTCCAGATACTCTTCGATACCGTACCTGGAGCCCTCGCGGCCGATGCCCGATTCCTTGATGCCGCCAAACGGCGCCGCCTCGGAGGACATCCGGCCGGTGTTGATGCCCACCATACCGTACTCCAACCGTTCAGCCACTCGCCAGACGCGGCCGATGTCCCGGCTGAAGAAGTAGGCAGCCAGGCCGAAGGGGGTGTCGTTGGCCAGGGCCACGGCTTCGGCCTCCTCGCGGAAGCGGAACAACGGCGCCACCGGGCCGAAGGTCTCCTCGCGGGCGATCAGCATGTCGGGCGAGGCCTCAAGCAGCACCGTAGGCTCAAAGAAAAATCCCGGGCCGGCCATCCGCCTGCCGCCGCAGCCGAGACGGGCCCCCTTGGCGAGGGCGTCCCTGATCTGCCCTTCCACCTTGGCGATTGCCAGCGCGTCGATCAGCGGTCCCTGGTGCACGTCCGGGCCGAAACCGCTACCCACCCTGAGCCTGCCGACCGCTTCGATCAGCTTGGCCGCGAATCGGTCGTAGACGCTCTCGTGGACAATGAAGCGGTTGGCGCAGACGCAGGTCTGGCCGGAGTTGCGGTATTTCGAGGCCATGGCCCCGCGCACGGCCTCGTCGAGATCGGCGTCGGCAAAGACGAGAAAGGGCGCGTGCCCGCCCAGTTCCAGCGAGATTCTCTTCACCGTGTCAGCGCAGTCGCGCATCAACAGCTTGCCAACCTCGGTGGAGCCGGTGAAACTGAGCTTGCGTACCAGCGGGCTTGCGGTCAGGGCCGCGCCGATCTCGGCGGCCGGACCGGTGACCACGTTAAAGACGCCCCCGGGGATGCCGGCCTGCCCGGCTAGCCAGGCCAGGGCCAGGGCG
>JBGSPP010000023.1:0-17500 GCA_041738515.1 Desulfobulbus sp. | reverse complement strand
CGCGCTACCAGAAAAAAAGTGGTCATTATCATCGATGAAGCGGAAAAGCTGTTCCTCGCCACCTTGGAGCGATTTGTTCGTCATGTTGCTGAAAGTATGCAGGATTTCGGTTTGACGATCCTCCTTTCCGGTCGCCCTGGCCTGGATGCCAACCTGGAACAGTTAGCCGCATTTTGTGCAAACGTCGACACCATCAGCGGATATTTTCTTGAACCATTAACCGAAAATGAAACCAGACAGTATCTCCGCTTCCGCCTGTATGCCGCCGGGCTCAGCCGGGAGCAGCACGAGGATATCTTCACCGAAGGAGCGGTGGCCAAGATTTTCGATACTGCCCAGGGCAATCTGCGCATGATCAATATCCTGGCCGAGGAATCGCTGCAGGTCTCCTACTCTGAAAAATCTTTCATGGTCCTTCTTGACCACGTCGATCCTGATTCATCGGATAACGATGGCGTGGAAAGCCGAGTGGTAGAGATTTATGACCTGCTCCGCCAGAACAAACTGGTGACCGGTTTGCTCGCGTCAGCTGTGATTATCGTATTGACGCTCGGTTTTCTTTTGAGTGGTCACGGGGAAAAGGCAAGACCCCCCGCCCCCCCATCGAAAAAACCGATGGAGGTCGTCGCACCGCAGAATCCTGCGCCACTCACTGTGCAAACGGTTCCAACACCTCCCGCTTCAACCCTTCAGGCAGCAATACCGCAAACTGTTCCCACTTCCAAGGATCCAACTGCACCACCACTTGCCACGAGCCAACAACCGGAACCGCAAGTGGCGCCGCCATCCGAGCCCCAGACCAACACTGTCAGCAAGGAAAATGCTCCCCCTGCAGCAACTGTTCCGTCTGCACCACCATTGCCTGCAGCCTCTACAGTTCCAGCCAAGCAAGAGGAAGTGGCGCTTACCCCAGGGCAACAGAAGTTGCAGGCAGCGTTGAACAAGGATGATGAGCATCGAGATGGCGACAAGATTTTTCGTGATCGCAGGGGGGCCAGCGCCAGTTGGCTGGCTGGCGCCTATCGCAATGGATACACTATTCAACTGATGATGCTGGCTTCGGAGCAGGCACAGGCCAGCATTACCAAGATGCTAGTCTTGGACGAATATTTTCCTTTTCGCGATCAGTTTTTTATTTTGCGAAAAAAAGGCCCGCCCCAGACTTTATTTGTCTTTTTTGGAATTTACGCTTCTATGGATGCCGCCCGCGACGCCCGGAACAGTATGCCAGTCTTTCTGCGCAAGCATCATCCCTACCCACTGTCCATCGCGGACGCCTTGAAGAAAACTGAAAACTAAATACCTCGCTGGTTACCCATCGCTCATGTGCCTGAGGACCTGCGTTCAGAAGCAGGTGGTTAGGTTCAGGGGTGAGGCAGGATGGAAAGCGATCGCCCATGAACGTACTGCTTGCCCGACCGCGCGGTTTCTGCGCTGGCGTCAATCGGGCCATCACCATAGTCAATCAGGCGCTGGAACGATTCGGGCCGCCGGTGTATGTGCTTCATGAGATCGTCCACAATACCCACGTCCTTGACGCATTGCGACGCGGCGGCGCCGTGTTTGTCGAGGAACTGGAGGAAATTCCCACCGGCTCTGTAACCATATTCAGCGCCCATGGCGTCTCCCGGGCGATTGCCGATCGTGCGACGAGTTTGGGATTGCGTACCATCGACGCCACCTGCCCGTTAGTTTCCAAGGTGCACCGGCGGATGATCCGCCTGCATAAGCAGGGCTATGAGGTGCTGGTGATCGGCCACAAAGGGCACCCAGAGGTAGAGGGGACCTGCGGTCAAGCGGAGGGGCCGGTCCATGTGATTTCCATGCCTGCAGAGATCAAGGCGCTAGAGATCAGAGATCCAGCAAAAGTCGGCTACGTCACCCAGACCACCCTCAGCGTTCACGATACGGCCGAGATTCTCGGCGCCATTCGGCAGCGTTTTCCGGGCATCGAGGAACCGGAGCGATCCGATATCTGTTACGCGACCACTAACCGGCAGGCGGCGGTGCGGCAGATGGCGGAGCGTGTCGATGTGGTGTTGATTGTCGGTTCGAAAAACAGTTCCAACTCAAACCGGTTGCGTGAAGTTGCTGAAAAGCAGAACACCACGGCACATCTCATCGACGACGCTTCGGAGATCGACAGTCGCTGGTTTGTGGGGGTGCACAGCATCGGGGTGAGTGCCGGCGCGTCGGCGCCGGAACATCTTGTGGTTGAGGTCGTTCAGTGGCTGCAACGCCACGGGGCGAACACGATCGAGGAGATTGAGGGAGAGGAGGAGCATATCCGTTTCTCTATTCCCGACCTGACAAGCTAATGAAGGCTGCCCGTTTCAGCACGCCCCAATAACTTCGTTTTCAAGTTCCCTGCTCGTTATCTCGGGCTGTTGCAACTTACCGAACCAACTGACTCGCACGGACGAGGTCCACGGCTAGGAGCAACTGTCCGTCGCATTCACTCAAGGCCTGCAGGGTAGCCGCATAGGGATGGCCTATGCCGATGGCCCATCCCCGCTGTTTCGCCACTGTCGCCAGTTCTTCCATCCGCCGGCAGATCAGCCGGGGTTCCTGAACATTATCAAGAAAGACCTCTCGCCGGGCGGCAGGTACGCCAAGTTGCTCAGCCGTGGCCAGTCCTTTGGAACGGGCGCTGGTATAGGAGTCGATGAAAAAAAGAGCCCTCTCCTTCAGCGTTTGCATTACGACCTCCATCGCTTCTCCATCCTCGGTCAACCGGGACCCCATGTGATTGTTGGCCCCAACCGCCAGAGGGACGGCGGCCAGCATGGCCAGCGTCTTGCGGCGAAGGTCATCGGGCGAGTCTTTGACGTACAGGGCTCCATCGCCAGGATGCCAACTCGGATCCTTCGGTTCCATGGGGAGGTGGACCAGCACTTCCCTCCCTTTGAGCACAGCGGCTTGCGCCTGCTCCATTGCAAACGGAGCGCCGGGAAGAAAAGCATAGGTCAGATTGAGGTCTAGGGCCAGCAACTTTTCGCCAAGGCGCTGGTGATGCCCCATGTCGTCGATAATGATGGCCACACGGGGGCGCTGCTTGCTAACTTCTGCGGCACCCTTCTCTCTTCCGGGCGGTGCAGGTTCCGATGTGGCAGGTTTGTCCTCCGGCGCCGTCTGGTACGGCTCCTCGAACACCACCATGGGTTCGATGGTGATTGGGCTGTTGGCCAGGGCCGGATCGGGGGTGGCGGTTGCCGGGGTGCTTGCCCCAGGTACTGCAGCGGAGGTTTTCTGCAAAGCGGAGGTCGAGGGGGAGCCAACGGGTACGGGAGCGACCGGTTGGGTGACGGTTTCCATCGTTTCGGCCGGCGCTTCCTGCGACCGACAACCGGTCACGGGAAGCGCGACCAGCAGCAGGATGCAGACGGCAGCGAAGTTGGAGGTCTTGCGGGAAGAGCGGCGGGTGACTGGCACAGGTTATTTGTTCCTTGCGAGGATATACCGCGCCAACTCGTGGAGCAGTGGCACCTGTTCTCTGCCACCGTTCTCTGCGGAAAATACGGAGAGTGCCCCAATGGCCTCGTCCGTCAGTTGGAGGGCTACCTGCAGTGTCGCATCGAATCCATAATTCTTTTTGATCAGGGCAGTCAGGCTCTCACAGGCGCCTGGGCGGGTGCGGTCGCCACGCATGAGGTCGTCCAAAGCCTGCCGATCAGCCGGATCAGCCTGGGCCAGGGCGCGGAGGAGGGGCAGAGTCATCTTGCCCTCGACAAAATCATTACCGACGGACTTGCCCGTTGTCCGGGTGTCGCCGAGAAAATCAAGCAGATCATCCACCACCTGAAAGGCGGCGCCGATCTTCTGCCCATAGGTCGCGAGCGCCCCGCGCCGCGCCGCGTCCGCGCCGGCATACAGGGCGCCAAGGGCGCAAGTGGAGGCGATCAGGTTGCCGGTTTTCTGGCGGATGACCGCAAAGTAGTCCGCCTCTGCAGAGTCGACAGCATTGATCAACCGCAACTGGGCGAACTCGCCATTGACCATGGAGGTGGTGGCATGACAGAAAATCTCCAGCCCCTCGGCCCCTGCCAGTCGGCCGATCAGATGCATGCTGCGGGCGTGCATCCAGTCGCCGGCGAGGATGGCGGCCGGCATACCGAAGCGGGCGGCCACGGTGGCGCGGCCACGCCGTTGATCGGCGTGGTCGATGACATCGTCGTGGATCAGAGTGGCCACATGCAAATATTCAAAGGCAGCGGCCAGAAGCGACAGACCCTCGTCATCCCGGCCGCAGCACTGGGAACTCAGCACCGTGAGCAGGGGGCGAATCCGTTTGCCGCCATTGAACAAACTGTACTGGAGTACTTCCGACAGGAGCGGGTCGCATCCGGCCAGGGCACTGTCCAGATCCGACCGCATGGCGGCCTCGACCCGGGCGCTGACTGTGGCGGCGACGCTGCGCAGATCCGCTGGAGCATTGGTCTCAGGCTGTTTCATCGTTGTGTGCGAAAAAGGCCGCAACCTCACTTGTGTCCCGGGTGACAGGGCTGGGAGGCAGGCTTTTTAGAAATTGACGACCGTATCCCTTGGTGAACAGGCGAGTGTCGAGAATGGCAATGACGCCCCGGTCGGCCGCAGTACGCATCAACCTTCCGGCACCCTGCCGCAGGGTGAGGATGGCCCTGGGCACCTGGAAATCGGCGAAGGGATTGCCGCCCTGCGATTTCATTCGATTGATCCGGGCCATGATAACAGGGTCGGTGGGCACTTCAAACGGTAATTTGTCCATGATCACCAAACTTAGTGATTCTCCGGGCACATCCACGCCTTCCCAGAAACTGGCCACGGCGAAGAGTACCGACTCGGTCTCTCGACTGAACTGGGCCAGGAGGGTCCGTCTGGGCGCCTCGCCCTGCATGAGCATCGGGTACTGCAACCTACCGAGTAGGGCATGATACGCCGATTCCATGGCCTGCAAGGAGGTGAAGAGGGCGAGCGTACGGCCGCCGGCATGGTGGATGAGCATTTCCATGCACTCGTGCAGAGCCAGCTGGTATCCTGGACCGTTCGGTTCGGGGAAATCAGACGGCGGGACATGGATGAGTGTGCGGTTCTGGTAGTCGAACGGGGATGGCAGGGAGAGGGTGGGCGTCTCCCCGGGCAGGCCGATGCGCTCGAGAAAATAGTTGAACGAACCACCGGTGGTCAGGGTCGCAGAGGTAAAGACGCACCGGCGCACCGAAGAAAAAAGCGTCTCCTGCAGTTCCTCGGCCACATCTACGGGACTTGCGAAAAGGGTCAGGTTGCGTTCGTTTCGTTCAAACCAGTGGATAAACCGGTGTTCGGCCACAGTTTCGTCGTCGAACTGTTCCGCCATGATGCGGTTCAGGCGTGATTCGAGATCCAGGGCCCGGTCGGCGAACTGCCGCCAATGCCCCTGGTCCTCATCGGCGCGGTCGAGCACGGTGACCAGGTGTATCAGGGCGGCAGCCAGATCGTCCCGCATGCCGGGGATGTCTGGTCGCTGCCGGATCAACTCGTGGAGGAGAAAACGCCCCCTGGTCGCCGGGAATGCCGTGGTGAATCGTTCTATGGTTCCATTGAGACGCTGGACCGCAAGGAGAATCTCCCCTCGCTCCCCGATCGAATCGATTTCGGTGTTGCGTTCGACATCGCCGGTGAGATCAATGACCTGGAACCGGGAAAAGGTGATGCCAAAGAAGGTGGTCGCCACCTTTTCGACATGATGGGCCTCATCGAAAATGACCGTCTCGTAGCGCGGCAACACTTCGCCGAATCCTCGTTTTCGGACGGCAAGGTCTGAAAACAGGAGGTGGTGGTTGACGATCACAAGCTGGCTTGCGGCCGCATCCCGGCGCAGACGGTTGAGGAAACAGCCCTCCGCCTCCGGGCAGGAACCGCCCAGGCAGAAATGGGATTGACAGCACACTTTTTGCCACAGGGGCGAGGAGGCGGCCATCCAGTCCAGCTCGGAACGGTCGCCATGGACAGTCTCGCCGATCCACTGTTCCATGGCTTGGTTGTCCCTCCCGGCAAACAGCTCGCCCTGCCGGCCGGATTGCAGTTGACGCCAGCGATAAAGACAGAGATAGTTCTGCCGCCCCTTGACGCAGAGGGCGCGCAGATCAGGGGCGAGATACTGCTGGATCAGGGGGATTTCCCGCTGCAGGATCTGATCCTGAAGGTTGCGGGTGTTGGTGGACACCACAACTCTTCCGCCGCTGAGGACAGCGGGAATGAGATAGGCCAGGGTTTTGCCCAGGCCGGTTTCGGCCTCGACGACAAGGGACGCGCAAACGCCGGAGTCGTCGTCTGCCGGCGCGAGCAGGTCAGCGACCGCCCTGGCCATGGCCAACTGCCCAGGCCGGGACTCATAACCGCCGATGTGGGTGGCGAGCAGACCGGTGGGGCCGAAAATTTTATCCATGCAGTGGTAGACCGAGGATATCATGGGCGACCTCGGCCACCTGAGGCGAGGCATCGTCCAGGCGAGAGCGCACCAGGGCCAGCGCCTCTTCGCCGCCGATCAGTCCGAGCACGCTCACCGCCTCGCCGCGGATCCAGTCAACTGGGTTGTCCAGTTGCCGAGCCAGGGAAGGAATGGCCAGGGTAACATCTCGCGGACAGAGGGCTGCAAGGTGTTCGAAGAGCACCGAGACGCCAAGGCGCACGCTGTAGCGGCTGTCGGCCAGCAACCGGGCGGTCCACTGGTAGTAGCGGAGGTCCTGGCGGAACATGGCGACGATGTTGTCCACATGACCCATGGCGAGGAAATCGGCGATGACCTGCAGCAGTTCGTCGTCCGAAACGGTGGGAGAGGACGGTTTGGCGGTGGAATGCAGTTCCATCGGCATGGCATTGAAGGAGGGGAAATGGAAACCTTCCGGTGCTTACCACGGCCTTGATGGCGAGGCAATCCGAGAATGGCGAAACCCGCTGCTTGACACGCGATTTTTTCATGAGTAGAAAAATCAGGAGTGGAGGCTGTTCGTACCACCCCGATCCCCCAGTCACCAGGGCAAACGTCCATGAGCGAACCCCAGTTCCCGCCGCCTCCAAACACATCCATCGCCGACGATGAGTTGTTGGAAAACGGTGAGGTGCTGGTTATTGTCGATGATTTTGCCGACATTGTCCAACTGATCAAGGAATTCCTGCAATTGAGCGGATTTCCCGCCATCTCCGCCGGGTCGGCCGAGGAACTGCGCCACTGTCTCGCCACCAATACCGTGGCCTTGGTCCTCTTGGACATCGGCTTGCCCGACGGGGATGGCATGCAGTTGCTTCCCGAACTCAAGCAAGCCCATGCCGACCTCGGCGTCATCATGCTCACTGCGGTCACCGATCTGCAGACTGCCTTGGTTTGCCTCCGCTACGGGGCTGACGACTATCTCACCAAACCGGTTCATTTTACCGATCTGCTGACCACCTTGCGCAAGGTGCTGGAGAAACGGCGATTGACCATCCGTAACCGTCAGTATCAAAAACAGATCGAGCAGGCCAACTTCCGCATTCAGCTCTCCCATGAGCTGGCCATGCGCATGAACTCAGCCTATCTGAGCATGGTGGAGCTGGATGAGATGCTCAACGCCATCCTGATCGGCATTACCGCCGAGGAGGGTTTACGGTTCAACCGCGCCTTCCTGGCGCTGTTCAACGAATCTGGAACCGCGCTGGAAGGTCGGCTGGCCATCGGACCAGGCAACCGTGAGGATGGGCAGCGGATCTGGCAGGACATGGCCAGCAAGGAGTTGGGATTCCATGACCTGATCGCTCGGATCAGGAGCGATGGACAGCTGCGGGATTCAGAAGTCAACCGGATTGTCCAGGCCTTGAGCATCGATGCCAGCGATGAACAACACCTCCTGATTCGAGCCGTGCGCCTTCGGCGAACCATCAGCGTGGTCGACGGCAAGAGTGATGCCCCCGTGCCTCCGGAACTGCTTGGGCTGCTGCAGGAAGAATCCTTTGTCGTCGTGCCGTTGTTTTCTTCCAGCCGTGATCTGGGCGTCATCATCGCCGACCATTTCATCACCGGAGAACCGATCGGCGAAGAACGAATCCATGCCCTGGAGAGCTTTGCCAGTCAGGCCAGTCTGGCCATCGAGCACTGCCACCTGTATATGGCGATGCAGCGGAAGATCAAGGAACTGGAGGCGGTCACCCATGAGCTGGAAAAGAACAAAAACCTGCTGATCGAGTCAGAACGCTATTCGGCGGTCGGCCACATGGCGGCCCAACTCGCCCACAGCATCAGAAACCCGATCACCGCCATCGGCGGCACGGCACGGTTGCTGGCCCGAAAGACCGACAACAAGGATTGGCTCCAGTTTCTCGACATGATGACCCGGGAAGCGGAGAAGATCGAAAAAACGCTTGAGGATCTGTTCAGCTTTGTCGAACGGATCAAACCCGCGTGTGTCCGCATGCCCCTGTTCCAGTTGATTCACAAGTCCATCTTGCTCCACTTCAGCGCCATGCAGGCGCGCGGCATCAAACGGAAGCTGCGGTTTCCAGATCATGACCCTGAGGTGGAGGTCGATGCCCAGCTCCTTCAGCAGGCACTGGTGCACCTGATACGCAACAGTATCGAGGCCATGCCGCAGGGGGGAGAATTGGCGGTGGAGGTGCAACTGGAAGAGCAGGCGGTGCGCATCCTCATCGAGGATACGGGTAATGACAGCGCTGATCTTCTCCATGCCACCGATCCGTTTTTCACCACCAAGGTCGTGGGCACGGGCATGGGCCTGACCCTGGTCAAGCGGATCATCGAGGATCACAGAGGCAGTCTGGTGTTGCAGAACAGGCCCGAGCGGGGGGTGCGGGTGACGGTGACGCTGCCAAGAGTTGGCTGAAAGCCCGCCGGTCTCGCCGGCAGCAACAAGACGACAATCCCCGCGCACAATAGGACGGCTTATTCTGTCGTCACTTGCGCAACGCGAACAGCAAAAACTTTGGCGATGTCCTTACCGTCCGACGCCATGAAGTGGCGAAGCGAGACCTTCTGCCAGTGGTAAAAAAAAAGAGCGGATCCAAAAGGATCCGCTCTTTGTGTTGCCGTGAACGTTCTGCTGTCAGCTTCGATTAGAAGGACAGTTCAAACTTGGCCAAGGTGCCCCAAGGAGAATCGTCATTAAAGGTGCCATCGTCGAATTCCGCGATCAGCGTACCAACATACCAGTAGAAGTCGGCGCCCTTGCTGATGGTGTACTTCATGTTACCGGAAACCTCCCAGGCCTCGGACATGGAGTTGAGGCCGGTGGGCTTGGCGGCATAGGGGTTGTCGATGGAGACATACACCAGGTTACCGGTGAAGGACAGAGCCTCGTTGACCTGGTAGGTCGGTACAAAGCCGGCCCACATCCACTCGCCGATGGCGCCGACCTTGGCGACGGTCAGCGGATGGTCGAAACCGACCATGACGAAACCGAAGTCGTTTTTCGGGGTGAAGCCGTTGGCGGTGAAACCGAGGTTGGCGGCCAGGGTCAGGGCGCCCATGGTGTAGCTCGGCTGAACGAAAGCGCCGTAGCCGTCGTCGTCGCCGTAGGTGCCGACGCTGTCTTTGGCATCGTAGTTGGCGTCTTCATACTTGGAGTTGAAACCGTTCAGAGCTGCCTCGTTGAAGGCGACCTCGCCGGCGAAGCCGAAGGCACCGGCCTTGCCGGTGGCGTACGCGCCGGCAAACCAGCCAGTGTTGTCAAGGCTGGTGTAGGTGGCAGGGCCAACACCCTTGAAAGAATACATAGGATCTGTCACATCGACCTTGGTGACATCTGCATTGAGCACGGTGACGGTTTCAGCCCGCTGGTCATCCTGATAGCCAAGGATGCCGCCCACGGTCCAGTTGTCGTTGATCTTGGACTTGGCATGCACACCGTAACGCATCTCGTCGGCGTCATCGACGAGGTCAAGGCCCTTGCCTTCCAGATAGGCCTCGGAAATCCAGTCGACGAACGGATTCACTTCGACAGCGCCGAACTTGGCGATGCCGCGCATGCCGGACACGCCGAGGTCATAGTAGAAGAAGGTGGTCGCATCGTAGGTGCTACGGTACTTGCCGACTTCCAGGGTGAAGTTGTCGCCCAGCGGTACGCCGACATAGGCCATGTCGGCCCAGATGTTGCCCTTCTCGTCGGCTACAGTCGCGCCGGAGTCGTTATTGTTGTCGCTCATGAAACCGTCCATCAGGCGGATGCGGCCAACCACATAGGCGCCGCCGGCGGCCGTGCCCTTGAACTGAATGCGGACGCGCGAATCGGCGTTGGTGGGTGACGAAGCGTCGGTGTTGCCGAAGTCAAAGCTGTCGCGATAGTACAGACGCGCACGGGCGTTGCCGGTGATGGTCA
This sequence comes from Desulfobulbus sp., assembly GCA_041738515.1. GTDB lineage: Bacteria > Desulfobacterota > Desulfobulbia > Desulfobulbales > Desulfobulbaceae > Desulfobulbus. The sequence goes on along the minus strand of JBGSPP010000023.1, from coordinate 7,178 downwards.
CACCCGGGGTTACGGCCGCAGCCGCCGAAGCCTCGGAAACGATGCTGCCGGCCAGTAACAGGGCAGCGCCTGCAACAAGTACTTTCTTCATATTCCTCTCCTTTTTGATTGGTGGTGTTTGCCCGTTTCTCAGGACGCCAAGAAACCTTTCCGGATATATCTTAGGTGATTTCACCTTATAGCGACAGGCAAAAGCCGTCAAGTTTTTTTTACTCGGTTAAATTTTTTTTACTTGCGAGGTAGGTCAAACTGCAGGCAGGGCGGGGGAGGGCGGAGCCCTCCGATCTCGCTGTACTGTCAGGCGAGATCGGAGGGTTGAGTGACAGGAGGGCAAGGATCAGAATTTCACCACACCATAGAGCATCACGTAGGACCAGTCGTCGTCGCCTCCGGTGTGCTCGGTGGCGGCGTCATCGGGAATGGCGTAGGCCCCGACCAGCGACAGCGACAGATGTTCGTTGACGGTCCAGTCGATGACCAGATCCCACTCGTCGGCATAGTCTTCGTTGTTGACCTCAAACGCCTGGGCGTCGTGGATCATGAACTTGTAATAGAACAGGTTGACGCTAACAGGCTCCAGCGGCTGTACCTTCACCCGGAACATATGCGAGTCCAGGTTGGAGTTGCCCAGGACATACTCGCCCAGGATCTCGCCCTGGAACCAAGAGCCCCAGTCGGAAAACCCGTAGAACAGCGGATCGTAGTTCTCGTCGAAGCTGGCGTAGCGATAGCTCAAAGTGGGTTTCCAGGGGCATTTCTCGATCTGGTAGCTGGCGGTCAGGTGCCAGCCGTTGCCCTCGTCAACGTCCCCGTCTTCGTACACATACTCACCGGAGAAGATCAGGGGCTTGAGCGCTTCCATGCCGTTGTTTCTGGCAAAAGGATGAACGCTGCCGCGGATGTTGTATATGGCCATGCCGTCGCGCGAATCGATGTCGGAATCGAGCGAATAGATGCCGCCGCCGACATTGACGAAATCCTCGACCTTGTAGTCGATGGTGCCGCCGCCCAGGCGGGTTTTGTCATCCGACAGCGGATCGTTTTCGAGATACACCAGATCGGCTGCCCAGGGGCCGGTTTTCATGCGCACGATGCCTGCGTAGTCGGCCGACCTGCGACCGCCGATCCAGAACGCGGCGCGGTCGCCGCCGGCACCGCCCTCGCTGTAGATAAGGAAGCCATCGCCGACCTTGTACTGCTGCCGGCCAAAGGAGATGTCGAGGAAGTTCTCGCCAAGCCCGCCAAACAGGTTGCCCGACCGCCAGCCGGCGTAGGCATTTATAATCTGAAGGTCGCTGACGTCGCCCAAGTCGGCGTTGGAGCCGCCTGCATCCAGGCCGCTGCCGGTGTTGGCCTGCACGGCGTCAACCAAACCATACAGTTCCTGGGAGTTGGCCAGAAAGAAACTGCCCTCGATGCCGGGGCGGATCAGCGATTCAAACCAGGAATCGGAGTCGTCGCCCAAGTTCTCCCTGGCCTTGCCGAACCAGGAGTTGCTTTGGTCAAACACGGCCATCTCGACCTGGATGGTGGCTTTGAGAAAGCTGTTGTTGCTTCCGGTGTAAAACTGCAGCGGATTTTTCTCCTCGGTTTCCGCGGCAAAGGCGTTGCCGCCGATGCACGTTGCCGTCACAAGCAGTGCGGCGGCGACTGCGCGTCCCGCCGATATGCAACCATACTTCATGTCAATACTCCCCTAGGATGGTGGTTGATGGTGAAAAAGGTAACCGCTTCTTAACGAATTCCTGAAAAAAAGCATCAACAAATTCGGTAGCTGGAGGGAAAACGAGAAGGTTTGGCCATCTTCCCGGGCGTGGGGATGGGGGAATGGCTCAACGTCGGGCTTGAGGTGTACAGCATGGGGTGCGGCAGTCAATCCGGGGCGCTGGCCGAGGAGGTCGGGGGCACAGCACGGAGGAAGCCCGGACTGGAGGGCGGAAAAGGGCGCCGGCCTGAGGAGGGGAATGGCATCCCCAGGCCGGTTAGGATGGTTCAGCGTGGACCGGGCGTCACTGTTTGCTGGCTGCGGCAACCCGCAGGGTCTGGCTGTTGAGGTAGAGCGAGGAGGACGACCAGAATACGAAGGGGTAGCTTTTCTCCGCCTCGGCGAACACCAGTTGGACCTGATTCTTGTCCGCCTTGGGATGAAGGGCCTGATAATTGACAGTGTAGTTTGGTATTTTTCGTGTTTCCCACAGGGGGGTGAGCGCCCCCTGTGCCCACTTGAGGGCGGCAATGGAACTGCCTTCATAGTACCGCAGGTTGGGCATCAGGGGCACGGTCTCCAACCGGTTTTTCCCGACCAGTACGTCATTTGTGCTGTCACCGTCCAAGTCCTGGATGGCGATGCGGGTTTTCAGATACACGGTTTCCTTCTTGTCCATTTCCCCCCGGTCGGGCGAGGTGCCAAAAAAGCTGTCGCTGGCGCCGTAGAGTTCGACGCTGGTCCACAGCAGGGCGCCCGAGGCGTCAAACACCTGCATCCTGTTGGCGTTATTGATGGCCACAATCTCGCGGCCGCCATCGCCATTGATGTCGCCCAAGGAGAAGTCAAAGAGATTGAATCCTTTGGGAATATTCAGTTTTTTATCCACCACGACGCCATGGTTCGGGTCCAGTGCCATCTGGTATACGCCGTCTCCCAGGTTGCCGGCCAGGGTCTTCTGCCCCAGCAGGAGCGGCGTTTCCCCAGGTACCGTGATCGCCTGCAGATAATACCCAATGTTCCCGAACAGCCGCTTCAGTTTCTGGCCGTCAAACTCAAACACCGAGGAGTCTGGGGCATCGCTGGCGACTGCCCTGATATCGGGCGAGTTGCTGGCGCTGGCACAGACGTACAATTCCTGCAGTCCGTTGCCATTGAGATCCGCCAGGGTGACGGCGTGATAGCGCAGATGTTTCGGTAGGGGTAAGGTCTCTATTTTCTGGAATTGACCATCCAGCAGTCGGTACACTTGGAGTTCGGCCTTTGTCAGCAGGACAATTTCATCCGTGCCGTCGCCGTCGAGATCGCCGGCGTTCATGTCCATGAGTTCGACCGGGATATTTCGGCTGCGGTTGCTGGAGACCAGCTCAAAACGGCCACCCGCCTCCAGGCCTGCAGTGTTGCCGGCCATCAGGTTCTCCCGGAAGGCACGTTCCGGATGGGCCGTTTGAAAGGCGGCCGTGCCCTTGCCTTGCGCAGGAGCGGTTGACGCCTCCTCGGGCCTGGGCTTGCCGAAAACGGCGCCGCTGATTTCCCAGGCGATCTCATCGACGGCGGTCATGGCGCCGTCCACGGCAGGGAGGGAGCGACTGAACTTTCTCGGCGGTTGGCCGCCATTGCGGGAGAAGACATAGGTGGCGAGTTCGAGAAAGTCCCCCTTGCGCGCGAGCGAGCCGATGACCAGGAATTCGGCCCCGGATTTCTGCAACTGTTGGCTGAAGGCCTCATGATTGCCGGTCTTCAGTGCCGTGGCCATCTGCTCCGTGGCGCCCCCCTGGGAAACGGCGGCAATATTGGCGCGGGAGGCCAGTCGGCTGGCCAGCATGCTGGCCAGGCCGTTTTGCAGGTAGGCGTGGGAGCCGGGGACATCGATGGCAAACGGCAGGAAAACCACCTGGCGTCTGGCCGGCTCGGCTTCTTTGGTCGCGGCGGCGAGTGCCGTTGTTGTACAGGGCAACAGCAGCAGTCCCGGAGCCAAGGTCAGCGACAGCGTGGCCAACGACCAGAGGCAGGCCAGAATCAGTGTTTTCATGGGGGCAAAGGGGGTGGCGGTCACGGCGGGCGCTCCTTTCTGTTGAATCGGCAGGATCGGGTGCGGGTGGCACCGTTTGCATTAGTGGCCCATGCGGGCAGCGATGTGGGGCATGGTTCTTGGAAGCGTTGCTAGCGCTGCCAGGGTGCACAGGCAGCGAACGGGATGGAATCAGTAGGAAAAACTGATGGAAATCCCTCCGTAAAAGACATCCTCGCCGCGCTTGCCGCCGGTATTGCCTGGCGTGACGGCTGCGGCTGGGGTGTCCCCACCGGGCAGTGGGCGGGACCATTGCAGTTCGGGGGTGATGGTCAAATAATTTTTGTACGAAATTGGCATGTTGAACAACATGGAAAAGATCCGCCCCGTCTCCGTGTCAAAGGGATTATGCAGGATGACGGTCCTGCCGCCCATCTGGAAGTTGATCGCCTCGTCCACCTGGTAGGACCGCGAGAGGTCAATGGCCATGTACCAGGAGCGGGTGGGATCGAAGGTTCTGCCCTCGGTCGGATCGAGCCCGAGAAAGACGGTCCCGGGTTCCTGGCTCCCTTGCTGACTGGTCAGGATATACCCGGCGGAAAAACCGAGCAGTCCGGCCGAGCCTTCATAGGAGAAGGTGATGGCCTGGCTGCTCTGTTGCGCCTGATCGGCTGCGAGCGGCCGGCCCACCTCACGGGCATGCTGGAACTGCACGGTCAGACCGGGCAACCCCTGGGCGTCAAATCCGTACATTCCCGTGGCGAGCAGGTTGCTGACCGCGCTGTCCCAGAATGAGCCGCCGTCTCGCCCTTCAACCTCGCCGGCATGGGCGGCAGGCAGTGGGCAGGCAACCAGTGCGAGCAGGGCGAATGCAAGGGATGAAAACGGACGGATATGCATGGCGGATCGAAGCGTTGAGCGGCCTGAGAATATTCATTTTCTTACTGTAATGTACATCCTGTGCCCGGCAAAGACAACACATATTCCAGTCAGGAGATGGCGCCGGAGAACCGGTCGGATGGCAGGAAAATCGAGCTCGCGGCAGCGGGCCGCCTCAGATCAGCTTGGCGCCGATAAGGCCATAAAAGGAGGAGGGACCGGTGAAGCACCAGCCCAGGTGGGAGCCGCAGGTGGCGCAGACTGCGATCTGCCAGTGATGGCCGGCAAACCAGCTGAAATCAGCGGTTGGTTCGCCCTGGACATTGACGCCAGGGGCCTGGCGGAAGCAACGGAGTTCGTAGGCGACCCCGGCTGGATTGAAAAAGGCGTGTTCATGGCGGCCATCGATCTGGATGGCCTGGGCGCGTTCGGTGACGACGCTGCGGCAGGCCGCACAGAGCAGGGGCCGCTCATCACCGGCCTCGGACGCGCCACTGGACCTGCTGCCTGGCGAGCGGAATCGTTTCGAGATCCGCTCGATCCGGCATTGCCAGGCGTCAGGCCGGTTTGGTTCCCTTGTCCCGGTAGTGGGCCACAATCGCCTGGACCATGTCGGCGATGGTGTATTTCTCGGGTTGAATGTCCACATGAAGCCCATGTTCCCTGATGGTGGCCGCAGTCACCGGGCCGATGGCGGCAATAGTAACGCCGTCCAGCAGTTGGTGCAGCTCTTCTTCGTCGCGGGCGTCGACCATGGTAAGGAAATTGTTCACCGTCGAAGAACTGGTGAAGGTCAACAGGTCGATGTCGCCGTCCTGCAACTGATCACGCAATTCGTCCTTGCGTCCCTGGGGCGGCACATTGCGGTAGGTCGGCGCCACCGTGACCTCTGCCCCGGCTTCGGTCAGGGCTTCGGGCAGCAGCTCGCCGGCCTGGAGTGCGCGCGGCAGCAGGATGCGACTGCCCTGGACGCTCGTTTGCACCAAGGCTTCGGCCAGTCCCTCGCCGGTAAATTTTTCCGGGATCAGGTCGGCGCGGATGCCGTACCGAAGCAACTCGTCGGCCGTGGCACGGCCGACCGCTGCAATTCTGGCACCGGCCAGATGGCGGCTGTCACAGCCCAGCGTATACAGGCGCCGGAAAAAATAGGTAACGGCGTTGAGGCTGGTGAACAGAATCCACTGATAGGCGGCCATCTCGTCGATCGCCCGGTCGAGCAGGCTGTAGTCGGCCACCGGCTCGATATGGATGGTCGAGTACTCGAAGCATTCGGCCCCATGCTCCTCGAGATTGGCCACCAACTCGCTGGCCTGCTCACGGGTGCGGGTGACGACGATGCGTCTGCCGAACAGCGGCCGTCGCTCGAACCAGTCGATGGTGTCGCGCAGCTTGACCACCTCGCCCACGATTACCAGGGCCGGCGGCTTGATATCGGCCTGCCGCACCACCTCGCAGATGGTCGCAAGCGTCCCCACCACTGAGCGCTGCTGCGGCGTCGAGGCCCAGCGGACCACGGCAACGGGGGTGTCGGGCGAGCGGCCGAAGTCGATCAGTTTCTGGGTGATGCTCGGCAGGGTCTTGATGCCCATGTAGATAACAATGGTGCCGGCACCGGTGGCGAGTTTTTCCCAGGAAATATTGGAAAATTTCTTGGTCGGATCCTCATGGCCGGTGACAAAGGCGACCGAGGCAGTGTAATCCCGGTGGGTGATGGGAATGCCGGCATAGGTGGCCGCGGCCGTGGCCGAAGTCACGCCGGGCACCACCTCGAAATCGATGCCTTCCGCCACCAACTCCTCGATCTCCTCCGCGCCCCGGCCGAAGATGAACGGGTCGCCGCCCTTGAGGCGCACCACCCGCTTGCCCAGCTGGGCATGTTCGACCAGCAGCCGGTTGATGCCCTCCTGGGTGTAGGCGTGCAGCCCGCCGCCCTTCTTGCCGGCATAGATCAGTTTGGCATCTTTGGGTACATAGCTCAGCAGCTTGGGGTTGGCCAGGTAATCGTAGACCACCACTTCGGCGTGCTCGAGTAAATATTTGCCACGCAGGGTGATGAGTCCAGGATCGCCGGGGCCGGCGCCGACCAGATAGACCTTGCCGGGGGGGAGTTGCGCTGGGGAGGACATGGGGGTCACGGGGCTTGTCCGGTTGAAATGGAGGGGAAGATTAGGGGGTGGCGGTCTCCCCCCCAAAAACGGCGTCGAGAATTTCCATTCCGCCGCCGCCGAGCAGGGTTTCGGCAAGACGAGTACCCAGGGTGGCGGCCTGATCGACGGGTCCGGCCAGGGTGTCGCGGATCAATTGGCGGCCATCGACGCTGGCTATCAGCCCGGTGAGGCTGACCGTGTCGCCCGCGACCGCGGCATGGGCACCGATGGGTACCTGGCAGCCACCCTGGAGGCGGAGGAGAAAGGCCCGTTCGGCGGCCACGGCGATGGCGCTTTCGGGATGATGGAGGAACTGTAGTCCGGCCAGCAGTTCCTGATCGTCGCGGCGCAGTTCGATGCCGAGCGCCCCCTGGCTGATAGCCGGCAGCATCTGCTCCGGGTCGAGCGGGACCGTGGCCCGCTGGTGCAGGCCCAG
>JBGSPP010000380.1:0-14413 GCA_041738515.1 Desulfobulbus sp. | reverse complement strand
CATTCAAGCACCACGGAACTCAAGCGCCGAGAAGAGTTTTTGCAGTTCATGGACCAAGTCGTCAGCGAAACCGCCGAGGATAAGGAACTTCATGTGATACTCGATAATTATTGCACGCATAAGAAATGCGACACTTGGCTTACCGAGCATCCGAATGTCCATTTTCATTACACTCCCACTTCTGCGAGTTGGCTGAATCTTGTGGAAGTGTGGTTTGGAATCATGTCCCGCAAAGCTTTGCGCGGAGCCAGCTTTAACAGCGTTGAAGCACTGCGGCAAGCAATAGAATCCTTCGTAGCAGTGTACAATCCCACGGCAAAACCTTTCAAGTGGCGCAAGCGAGAAGTCAAGGGAGCGCAGCTGCGCGATACTATCGTTAACTTGTGCAGGTAGACACTAGTAGGAGATATTTTACTACCACAAAAACGAAGCGGGATATCCCTAGCCGTCACGGGTGCCGACGAGCAAGGCCACTGGAAAATGGCGCAAGAATTCGGCTGCCGCCAGGCGACCGTTATCGCCCGGAGTGCCGACTTCCTCGCCGCTCAGCAGATTGGTCAGCCGGGCCCCCTGAAGAGGGCCAGGTAACAGCAGAGCTGTCTCGCCCCACACGTCCTTGCCGATCGGCATCCGGCCGGCCTCGCCCCGGAGCAACCGAGCCATCAGCCTAGGCACAACCGCAAGCACCACCTGATCCCCATGGATCCTGGCAAAACCACAGAGGTGTTCCTTGGCTAGGCCAACGGCCTGAAGCGGGACATAGGCCCCGTGCACAAAGAGATCAGGTTGCTGCCGCCGCAAGGTGAGGGTTCGCCACAGCAGGTACATCTTTATCCTGCCGTCATCGGCATGGTCGAGGAGTTCGTGCAGCCAATCGGCCAGAGGGGCAGCCCCTTCCTGCATGAACCGGCTGATCCCGGCCAGCATCTCCTGTCGCCGGGCAAAGTCCACCGGCCGTCTGTTGTCCGGGTCGACCAGGCAAAACCGCCAGGTCTCGTTTCCCTGGTAGATGTCCGGAATCCCAGGAGCTGTTAGTTTGAGCAGCAGTTGGCTGAGGCTGTTGAACATACCGAACCAGGCGGTGTGTCGCTGAAAGGCGTTAAAGTCGTCGAGGAAGGCACGATTGTCCTGATCGAGCAACCTGGAGATGAAAGCGACTATCGCCTCTTCATAGGCTTGATTCCGGTTCAGCCAACTAGTGTGCACCTTGGCCTCACGAGTTACCTTGAGTATATAGGCGGTAAAGCGTTCCCGGAAAGCATTGCTGTTTGCAGTGGTGAGCCCTTCAAGAGGCCACGCTCCCAAAAGATTCTGATAGAGGGCATACTCGTCGTTTTTTGAGAGCGCCACATCCTGGGCATTGGCTGATTGCATGCCGCGATTCTTTCTGTGCCAGCGGTCGAGGGACTGTCGCCACTCCGGGGCCATTTCCGAAAGGACATTGATCCGCGCCCTGACATCCTCACTCCGTTTGCTGTCATGAGTGGAAGTGGTGAGCATGGCATAGGGCCAGTTTTCAAATCGGGACTGATTGGCCGCATGAAAGGCGGCCACCGACACCCCGAAGCGGCAGGGATCACTGCCAACCTCGTTGAGCGAGACCAGGCGGTTGTAGATGTAAAAGGCGGTGTCTTCCAGGCCCTTGGCCATCACCGGTCCGGTATATTGCTGAAATTTTTTTACAAAATCTACAGCCTCCTGATAGTACCGCCGGCCTGTTTGTGGTGTCACCTCAAGCAGGAGCACCGATTTGATGAAGTCGTAGATGCTGGTTTCCTCCACCTGCCAGCGGGCCTTGGCCCGATTCACGGCCAGCTCCACGTAGCGACGGTCATTATCGTCCAAACAATCATCGGTACAATAGGTCCGGTACACAGGGAAGTAGGCAACGATTTCCGTCAAGGCCTCGCGTAGACCATTGAGGGTGAAGTCCTGGGTGTAGCGGTTGCGTTTAGCCAGATGGTGCAGCTGATCGCTGAGGACATTGAGCTCCCCGGCCATGGCGGTTTTGATGATGAGGCGCTTGCAGCTATGGGTCAGTACGGCAAAATCGATCTCGCGGCCAATGAAACGGTGATAGATGCCGGTCATCTCCTGTTCCGCGGCCTGATCGACAAAAAGGCCATTGAGCAGGCAGGAGAAATCATAGCCGGTGGTGCCGTGCACCATCCAGGTAGGGGGCAAGTGCTCGAAGTCGGCTAGGATCTTTTCGACCACGACATAGAGGGGCAGGGTCGCCTGCTGTTCCCGGACGGGTTGCCCTTCAGGGGAGAACATCGTTTCCATTGCCGGCGAAAGGCCGCTGATTGCGGTCTGCAGGGTCCGGAAATAGAGTTCCGGGGCATAGAGGCCGTCGGGATGGTCGATACGCAAGCCGTCGATCTTTCCGGTGGCGATCAGGTCGAGAACCAGTCGGTGGGTCTGGTCAAAGACCGCCTTGTGCTCCATGCGGATGCCGGCCAGATCGTTGATGTCGAAGAAACGGCGATAGTTGATCTCGTCCGAGGCGACCCGCCAGAAGGCCAGGCGATAGGCCTGCATGGCCAGCAAGTGTTCCAGCGCGTTGAAACTCTCCGGCTTCCCCGGTTCGCCGTTAAAAAAGAGCACGTTTTCCTCGATGAAGATGGCAATTTCGGCTACCTCTCGGCACAAGCGCGCCAACAGTCTTTTCAGTACTTCCTTGTTGCGGTTGCGCATCTCGATCTGCTCGACATTCGTCTCCTCACGGCTGGGGAGGTCGGCAAAGGACGTGATAAGGTTCTGCAGTTCGAGAAACCCTTCATGCTGGCCGCCAAGTCGTGTTTCCAGCCGCTGCAGGTCATGGCCGAGAATGGCAGGGTAGGTTCGCGGGGCTAGGGGATAGCGGTGATCGTAAGAGGAAATGAAGAAACTGCCACGGTCGGCCAGGAAAACCAGGCGCAGGTTGCCCTCCTCCAGGACGACGCCGAAATAATCGCCTAGCACCGGCAGGAGGAGACGGTTCTTCAGCCCCTCCTCCTGGGGGTGCCAGTTGATGTCAAAAAAGGACGCAAAGGGCGAGGCCTGTCCATTTTCCAGGACATCGACCCACCAGCCGTTGTCCGGTCCCACCCCCATGTGGTTGGGAACAAAGTCGAGAATCTGGGCCATGTCGTTATGATCGAGGGCGGCGACGAACTCCTCGTATTCCTTTCTGGTGCCGATTTCGGGATTGAGCGAGGCGTGATCGATGATATCGTAGCCATGGGAACTGCCGGGACGGGCCTTGAGATAGGGAGAGGCGTAACAATGGCTGATGCCGAGCTCCCGGAAATAGGGGAGTAGCGCCGCCGCCTGCAGGAAGGTGCAGTTTCGGTTGAATTGCAGCCTATAAAAGGCGCGCGGCATGGCATGGCCGCGGCGTTTCCGCCGGTCGGCCAGCGGAGCCGAAGGGCGGACCACCCCGATGACGCGTTCCAGCGAGAATTCACGGAATATCTGCTGGAGTTGTTCATTGACTGCCATGCTCTCAAGGTCTATCCGCAGCCTCGGCAGCAACAGTGGGTGCAAGCGTTGTTCTGCTGTCGTTCCCTGTTCGCCGGGAGCCGCCAGTTCGACTGCGTCGGCCAGATCGACTAGCAGAATTCTCGCCGGGGTACGGGCCAGGAAAGAGTGGACGGCACGGATAAGGGCCGGGGTCATGCCGGGGACGGTGGCCGGATCGAGGTCGTATCCCGGCGGCAGCAGGTGTTCCCGTTTGAGCGCGACCAAAAGGTGAGCCCGATCCGAGGCCCGGGAAACGATCGCCCGCTCCCGTGCTCCGTCATCAAAACCGGGACAGTGGGTCGCCAGCAGGACTATATCCCTGCCGTGCCAGAAACCACCGAGGGAGCAGAGATCGTATCGGCTTGCCGTGACCACCGATTGAGCGTCATAGGAGGAAGGCGCCAGCCAGTCGCCCTGTGGATTACTGACATACGAGCCGGGGCAACTGACCAGGATGCCCCGGTTGCGTAGTGCTTGGGCAAAGGAATTGGACAACGGTCCCTGATGCTCGCCGATGACCAGACAGCGATTTCTCATACTCTCCAGGGCAACGATGCCCAGCAGGTCTTCCCTGGGCATGGCAACGCAGAGTGCGCGATCTCCGCTATTTTTCGGCAAACGCCACCATTGTCGGTCTAGCAGATCGATGCTTTTGAAACGCAACGCCCCGGCATGGCGCATATTGCTGCGCAGCATGGCGATGAAGGGCTCGTAGGCCATGGCCGCCATCCTGGAGGGCAGAATCGGCGGTCCGGACGGGTGGCGGGCACCGTTCTCAGAGTTGTCATGCACCTGCAGTCCCTTGCCGAAGAGCATGGGATGGTGCCAGACGGCAAAACCTTGGGGCGTGACTCCAGCGGGAAGGGTCTGGGTGAGGCCCACTTTCAATCCGAGTTCCATCGACCGTTGACCCACTTCCGCCAGCTGCAGTTCGAGCTGCCACTGGAGATACTGGTGGAATTCGATCCGTTCCCGCCGGCTATCGGCATAGGCGGCCGCCTCCGCTGATCCGCATTCGGGCAGGGGGGCAGGCGCCGCGTCGGGCATTGCTGTCTCTTCCCTCATGGTCTGCCGGTCCTGCCACAAGGCTTCGTAGAGGGCAAAGGCCTGCAGCCGCAGCCCTCCCGCTTCCTGGAAATGGCGGTACTCCCATCCCCGATCCGTTTCCGGGTTGAGATGTTTGAGCTGGAAATGGCGCCACAGCACCTCGGCCACTTCCGTTTTCAACGCCGCTACCTCCGTCTCCTCTAGTTTTTCAGTCTCGCGCAGCAAGGCCAGACGCACCTGAAAGGCAGGGGTATTGACTAGGGCGCATGCTTCATCGCTCTCGCTGAAATCGGCGATTGCCTCCAGGTCAAGAAAGAGGGGGTCGGGAAAACTGCGGTCGGACGGCAGGGCTGGTGGGAGTTGGACGTCTTCTGACATCCGGCGGGACAACAAGGAAGAGACGGCCACGGTCCCCGCACCGTTGTCCGCAGACCAGCTCAGAAGATTGAGCAGATCGGACAAATCGCCGCAACCCCAGTTGCGCCGGGAACGGATGGTCGTTAGATCGCCCGACAGACCCCAGATTTTAGCCTCCCTGAGCAGACCGGGGGGCGTATAGCAGGAAGACGGGGTGACGATCAGCACACACTCGCCGCTGGCTTCCCGCTCGCCACCGTCACTACCGGCGGCCGTGAGCCGGTGATACCCCGCCGCAGGAATGTGTTCAAGGGGGAGCTTCAGGGCTGCGTGCCTTTCATTCTCCACCTCCACTTCTTCCAGCATTTCCAGGTCCGTCGGGAGCACCGTGCCCGCTCGGCCGGCCCCGCTCTCTTCATTCAGCTGCCAGTGAAGCGGATGGGCCAGCATGGTCTCCGGCAGATGGAGCACCACGGCCATCGGGTCAGCACCTTCGCCTATCACCAGCACGGGGGGAAGCACCTGCTGCCAGTGCTGCCGTTTCAGAACAGCGATAGCCTGTTCAACAGAACCTTGGGAGGGAAGACAATCCCAGGCGGTAAAAAAGGCCCGTCGGTCTTCCCGGGAAAGGGTCGCTTTGGCATCGCCGTTCGCCGGGGCAAGCAGTCTGATGCCGGTGAGATGACAGAATTCTTGAAATTCACCGGCCTTCATTGTCATTCTCCTCCGTTTTTTTAAACAACCAGACGATGCTGTGCGCCTTCAGGCAGGTCTGTTGCCCGCTTTTCCTGGCTATTGGCGGCAGTGCGTAGAGAACGGCGTTCTCATCGATAACCACCCCGGGCAGATCGGCCCCGGAGAAATTGACCAAGACCTCAAGCAGGGTCTCTTCGGCCAGGATCCAGCGGACATGAAGGCCGCCAACTCCGATGAGGGTGTACCATGCTCTGGTGTGGCGCCAGCCGACAAGCCGGGGGATGATGGCTTGGCGGCGCAGGGCGAGCAGTTCCCGGTACATCTGCAGCCAGCGGCGTCCTTTTTCTCGGTCTGCTTGCCGCCAGTCAAGGCGGGAGTGATCAAAGGTTTCCGGATCATTGGGATCGGGGATGCGCGCTCTTGTCTCGGGCGTGGAGAATAGCGGGAAGCGACTGAATTCCAGCCGCCGACCTTCCTTGACCTTGGCTGCCAGGTCAGGACCAAAGTCGCAGAAATAGAGGAAGGGAGTGGTGGCATCAAATTCCTCGCCCATGAAGAGCAGGGGCACCGACGGCGCCAGTAGCACCAGGGCTACGGACATCTGCAGCAGGGGTTCCGGGGTGACATGGCCTAGCCGTTCGCCGAAGGCCCGGTTGCCGATCTGATCGTGATTCTGGAGAAAGGAGACGAAGGCTGTCGGCGGCAGGTGATTGCTCCGTTCGCCCCGAGGGTGGTTGTTGCGGTACGGTGAGGCCTCCCCCTGATAGGCAAACCCTTCGGTCAGGCAGCGCCCCAGGAGATCGAGAGGACGCGAGGCATAATCCCGGTAGTATCCCTGCTGTTCATTGGTGAGCAGGACATGGCAGCAGTGGTGAAGGTCGTCGTTCCATTGGGCATTGTACAGGGGGCAGGCACCAGTTGGATCCCGATACAGGTATCGAGCTTTGTTATCGTCATTCTCGAGGATCAGATGAATGTGACGATTACGGCCGGGCCCGGCGCGGATGGCCTGCGCGATCTCTTCGAGTATGTGGGGGGATGAGTCGTCAAAGATGGCGTGGGCCGCATCGAAGCGAAGGCCGTCGAGATGGTACTCTTCCAGCCAGTAGAGGGCGTTGTCGAGGAAGAACCGGCGGACCGTGGCGTCCGTCTCGCCGTTAAAATTGACCGCAGCGCCCCACGGTGTCTGCCGGCGTTCATCGAAGAATCGGTCTTTGGCGTAGACGTAGAGATAGTTCCCCTCCGGTCCGAAGTGATTGTAAACCACATCAAGCAGGACCATCATGTTCCGGGTATGAGCTGCCTGGACCAGGGCCTTGAAATCGTCGGGTGAGCCGTAGGCCCGGTCCGGGGCGAACGGCAGGGCTCCGTCGTAACCCCAGCTCCGCTGTCCTGGAAAATCAGCAACTGGCATCAGTTCGATGGCGGTGACTCCGAGTTCGACCAGGTAATCCAGCCGTTCGATTATCCCGGGAAAACGGCCGTCCGGAGAAAAGGCGCCGGTGTGGAGTTCATAGATGATCGCCTCTTCCCAGGGGCGCCCCTGCCAGGAGTCGTCCTGCCAGGAAAAGGTCCGCGGGTCGATGACTATGCTGGGACCGTGAACATCCTCGGCCTGACAACGGGAAGCCGGATCCGGAACCAGCAGGGTATGATCAATCCGAAACCGGTAGCGGGAGCCAGGTCTGGACCCGGGGGAGAGGAGCCGATACCAGCCGTCGCCGTCGTCGACCATGGGGAAGAACTCTGGGTCGCCATTGGCCTGCTCCAGTGCAAGTTCGACCGCCGTGGCCCCGGGCGCCCACAACCGGAACAACACCCCGTCCGGCAGAACCTCGGTGCCAAAGGGCATGGCATGCAACCTGCTCGTCGTCATGGTTTCCTGATCCATTTTGTCATTCTCCTCCGCTAGAGAAACGGCTGGGCAGCGCAGTCGGTTGTGTTGCAACGTCCTGGTACAGCTCGATTTTTGCGCTGCTTTCGTGCATGGTGGCAAACCTCAGGGTGAGTTACTCGCGAAGGTGACGGGTATCCAGGAAAGTATCAAAGACGAACTGGTTGGCCTTGCGGCCCATCTCTTCCAGTCCCTTCCCTGGTCGACCTCTGCAGGCAGAGGGTTTTAATGGGCTCCATCTTTCAAACATTTGTCGCCTATATCGAAGATGAGTGCCTGTCCCGGAGCGAGTTGGTAGATTGTGCCTTGAAAGGACACCTTGGTTGGTTGCAGCTCGCATGGACTTGCCGAAATGGTCAAGGAAGCCGGGGTCACGGCAATGTCAAACCAGTTGCCCCGGTATTTGATTCTCATGGAGAGCCGGGGCAAACCCCGGGGAATGCTCGGGTTCAAAAAGAGCACGTCGCCATGGAATTCAAGTCCCGTGTAGCAGCGCTGCAGAATATCCACGGTGCCGGCCATGGCGCCGAGATGGATTCCTTCAT
Organism: Desulfobulbus sp.; assembly: GCA_041738515.1. Lineage (GTDB taxonomy): Bacteria > Desulfobacterota > Desulfobulbia > Desulfobulbales > Desulfobulbaceae > Desulfobulbus. The sequence goes on along the minus strand of JBGSPP010000380.1, from coordinate 6,370 downwards.
GGGTTGTGCCGCCCTGAATGTCGGAAATGTCGCTTTCCAGAGCCTTGCATAACAAATGCAAGGAATGCGGGCGGTTGGAACGGGACAGCACCCAGGAATGGACAATGTGGCTCAGGGTGGAGCCGTGCGCGCTTCGCTGCAGATAATACTCGATGTTGGCGGGGATGCTCGCCGGGTCGAAGTCGTATCCCATCAGGCGGAAGAGCTCCTGGATTTCCTCGGCAGAGAACAGATAAAAGAGCATCAGCACATCAGCCTGTTTCGAAACCTTGTACCGGTTGGCGGTGTCTCCTTCCGCTTCCAGAATCCGGTCCAGGCGATGGATATCGCCATATTGTTTCCGATATGCTTCCCACTCAAATTCCAGGAGCTGATCGTACCCCTCGAACTGGCTGATAATGTTCTCTCCGTGGAAGACGATACGCATCTTGCGGATGATTTCCTGCCAGCGGTGCAGCTCCTCCTGTTGCAGGTCCAGGGTTTCGAGCAGATCGCACCTTCTGTTGGGGGCAAGCGCTTCGATCGCTTCAAGAGCGGTCCGCAGCACGTAGACGGTCATCACATTGGTGTAGGCATTGTTGTTCAGGCCGGGCCTCACCGCATCCGGATAGCCGTCGTGATATTCGTCGGGTCCCATGACACCGAGGATCTCATACCGGTCGAGCTTCTGGTTGAAGGTGGTGACGGCGGCCAGGAAACGGGCTGTTTCCAGAATCATCTCCGCCCCGTAGGTGTCCAGAAACTCCTGGTCGCCGGTGGTCTTGTAATACTGCCAGACGTTGTAGGCGATGGTGTTATTGACATGGCGCTGCAGATGGGTGTTGTCCGGCAGCCATCGGTTTGATTGCGGATTCAGGTGGAGATGCTGGGTTTCTTCGCGGCCGTTGCTGCCGCTCTGCCAGGGATAGAGGGCACCCTTGAAGCCTTCCGCCTGAGCCGCCAGCCGGGAGCGATGCAGTCGCCTGTAGCGGTAGAGGAGCAATGATCGGGTGAGGTTGGGGATGCGCAGGTTGAGATAGGGGAAGATGAACAGTTCATCCCAGAAGATATGCCCCCGGTAGGCCTCGCCGTGCCATCCCCGGGCGGGGACCCCCACGTCCAGATCGATGGAGTTTCTCGACACGGTCTGCAGCAGATGAAAAATATGGAGCCGCAGGATCATCTGCTCGCGCTCGCTGTTGTCGAGCCGGATATCGCATCGATCCCAGAGATGGTCCCATTGCAGCACATGGCTCTGCAGGAGTTCGGCAAAACTTGCCGCCTGCCCGAGCGCCGCCACCGCTTCCAGGGCGGGCTCCGAGATGGAAAAATCCCTGGAGGTAAAAAAGGAGACGACTTTTTCGATCGTTACCGGTTCCTTGGCGGTCACGTCGACAAAAAATTCCTGACCGATAACGCCGGGTTGCCGGACAAGCGTCCGTTCAACCTCGACCGGTTGTCCTGCGGAAGTGACCCGGGTCCGGGCGGCCTCTGCCACTCGCAGCCGGGATTGGCTGGTCTCTACCAGCAGGCAGATTGTTTCCCCATTCGCCGCCTCGCTCCGGATAGGCTCCAGGTGCCTGCTGTTGAGCTGCCTGTAGCGCTGGACTCCGGCATTGATCACGCTGCCGTCAAGGCTGGAAAGGACCTGGATCCGGCCGGACCAGTTATGGGCGATAATCATGGTTTCCAGCGCGGCCAGATGCATGTGCCCCATGTGAATGAAACGCCGCTGGATCAGGGTGGTTTCCCGGTTCTGCTGGTCTCTGAACTGCATGGTTCTGCACAGCAGGCCTTCTTTGAGGTGCAGTTCCTGGCGGTAAGAACGAAGATGGACCAACTGGGGATGGTACGCATCGCCCCCTTCGGGCCGAATCACGGTGACCAGCCAGTTGGGCATATTGACCAGGTCTTCGTTTTCGATGACCCGGCCGGCGATCTCCGTCTGCAGGCGGTTATATCCGCCGGCAAGATAGGTGCCCGGATAATGAATCGAATCCGCCCGGGATTCCGGCGCCGCACCGCGGGTGGCGAAATAGCCGTTTCCCAGGGTGCAGAGGGCCTCGCGCAGGCTTTCCTCTTTTGGATCGTATCCATCATACGCCAAAATCCAGGAATTCATGACGGCCTCCTGCACAAAGGGATCAGGCGCACAAGAAATTCGCGGACCTGATCAGGGTTTTGCAGGCTGTACGCAGCAGCGGTCTCGTAGGGCCGGTCCCAGACCACAATGCCGATGCCCCGATCCTGCATCGCCCGGAAGGCGTCCTCGTCGGTCACATCGTCGCCGATGAACAAAGGCAGCACCTCCTTGCCGTCAAGGCCCAGAGTGGCCAGCAGGGAGAGGAGAGCCTTTCCTTTATGCCAGTCCATCTTAGGTTGGAGCTCGAAAATCTTTTTCCCGTAGGACTTGCGGAGCTTGGGATGCCGGGAGGCGATGGCATCGACGATCGTCTCAACCCGCTCCACGTTTTCAGGCGCCACGCGCCGGTAATGGATGGCAATGGCAAATTTTTTGCGCTCAACCAGTACCCCTTCAACGGCACTGAGCTGCACGGACAGTGCTTTTTCCGCCGTGTCGAGCACGGGGAGAAATTCCTCGCCGACCGTATGCTCAACCTGCAGATCCTTTGGCCCGGCAATGTCGAAACCGTGGCTGCCGGCATAGACAATGGAGTCGATCCGCACCTTGTCCCGCACGTCCGCAAGATCCCGGCCGCTGATGATGCCCACCGGGCAGTGGAGGGAAAGGTCCAGCACCGCTTGCCGGATGTCTTCCGCCATCACGGCGAGCTCCGGCGTTTCGACAATAGGGGTCAGTGTGCCGTCGTAGTCGAGAAAGACCGCGATCCGTTTGCCCTCGGCCTGCCGGACAATCCGTGCAAAATCATCCAGGGCCGAGGGCAGCGGTGCTGCCGTCTGAGGATCGCCGTTGATGTGGATTTCCGAGAGGTCGGCCACCACGATATCGGCGCCGCCCTGCAGCAAGGCTTCCTTGTCACCCCCTCGGGCGATGCCGATGACCCGACCGAATCCCCCGGCCCGACCGGCCTGGACTCCGGAAACAGCGTCTTCGATCACCACCGCCCGCTCCGGCTGCACCTGCAGTTGCCGGGCTGCCTCAAGGAAAATGGCCGGAGCCGGCTTGCCGGGAATGCCCAGGAGTTCCGAGTCCACACCATCCACCCTGACGTCGAAGAGATCGGCAAGATGCACGGAATCCAGAATCATGGCGCAGCTTTTGCTCGATGAAATAACCGCGGTTTTCAGACCATGCTTTTTGGCGCTGTGGATCAAATCGACGGTGGATTGGTAGACGCCGGCGCCCTGTTCCCCGATCTGCTGTAGAAAATCCGCCTGCTTGCGTTTGCCAAGGTTCAAGATCGTGTCGGCTTCGGGGGGATCCTCCGGTCCGCCCTCGGGCAGGTTGATCTCCCGGGATTCAAGAAAACTCCGCAGGCCGTCAAGCCGCAGCTTGCCATCCACGTAGGGCAGGTAATCCTTTTCAAGGGCGAACGGCTCACAGGGGATGCCTTCCCGGGCGGCGTGCCGCAGGAGAAAAGCATCGAACATCTGTTTCCATGTCGCGGCATGCAGGGATGCAGTATCGGTGATTACCCCGTCAAGATCGAAGATGATCGCTTCAAACGTTTCCGCCGGTATCGTCAAGTCTGTCTTCCGTTGCATCGTTTCGCCTCCGTTTGTTCAATGCTGCCGAACCAGTGTGCCGGTCAAAGGAGCGGAACCCATCGTTCCAGCATCTGGTCCATTGGATTCTGCGTTGGCGGAGAAATTGTCTCCGCCGGAGTTCCGGTCTGCGTAGTGTTCATCCTTCTGCCGAGGGACAACGGTTTGCCGCATTTCGTTATTTCTCCCCGTCCATCCCCTCCTGTTCCTGTTCCAGAACTGTTCGGATTGCAAGCAGCTCTTTACGCCGAGTCTTGCCGGTTTCCGGGAAGTGCAGATTGAGGCTGGACAGCGTATCGATGATGATCTGCGAGATGATCAGCCGGGCATTCTTTTTGTCATCGGCAGGCACCACGTACCAGGGAGCTTCGACCGTGCTGGTGGCGGTGAGGCAGGCCTCGTAGGCGGCCATGTACTGGTCCCAGGCCTGACGCTGTTCCATGTCGGCGTCGGAGAATTTCCAGTTCTTGTTCGGGTCGTCGATCCGCGCCAGGAAGCGCCGGCGCTGTTCCTCCTTGGACAGGTGCAGAAAAAATTTGACGATGCGGGTGCCGTTGCGGTGCAGATGGGTCTCGGATTCGACGATGGAACGGTATCGTCCCTTCCAGAGCGCTTTTCCCCCCGGTAATGAACGGGGCAGGTTCTGTGCTTTCAGGACCTCGGGGCGCACACATACAATCAACACCTCCTCGTAATGGGAGCGGTTGAAGATCCCAATACGTCCGCGCTCGGGCAGTGCGCAATAGGTCCGCCACAGAAAGTCGTGGTCGAGTTCCGTGGCACTGGGATGCTTGAAACTGTGTACCTGGCAGCCTTGCGGATTGATCCCGGACATGACATGCCTGATGGCGCCGTCTTTTCCTGCCGCATCCATGGCCTGGAAAATGAGGAGCAGCGAATAGCTGTTGTGCGCATACAGCAAGCGCTGAAGATTTTTCAACTCCCCGATCCCGGCTTTGAGCCTCTGCTTATATTCCTTCTTTGATCTGTACAATGGATCGATAAGCGTTGGCCATTGTGCAAGATCAACAGGTGTGCCGGACTTGATGCAAAAATTGGCGTCATCGATTGGATTGCTGTGCTTCATATTCCTCCTCAACATGTATGCTCACGTGCAGCGACCATCAGCACCGGCCTCATCATCTCCTGTGCCAAAAAATCCTGCTGGCATGGAACCTCGCCGGCAGTTGATCGCTTGTACGCGACCAGCGGCTTCGGCAACCTGGACGGTTGGCTGTTACCTATCCCACATTCCGGGCAGATTCAGCTTCCCTGATCAGCACCTGCGCCTGGGCGCCCGCGCTGTTTGTCGCTACTTGCGCCCTGATCGAGTTCTAGCCTGTTGCGGCCCGCTTCCTTGGCCCGATACAAGGCCGCATCCGCACGATCAATGGCGGCACCGGGCTCCTCGCCGCTGGCCGCCTCGGCAGCGCCCACCGAGACGGAGAGGTTGATCGCGGTCTCGCCGTCGCTGATTGCACGCTCGCAGGCCCGCCTTCTGAGGCGTTCAAGCACCGGTTTTGCCCTTGCAAGCGGCGTGTCCGGCAGGAGAACCAGAAATTCCTCCCCGCCGTACCGGTACACCTGGTCACGCGGGCGAATACTTTCGACAAAGCGCTCCGCCAGGGTTTCGAGACAGACATCGCCGAAAACGTGCCCGTAGTCGTCGTTGACCTTCTTGAAATGGTCGGCATCGACCATGGCAACGGTGAAGGGGCGTCCGGCGCGTCGAGCCTGCGCCTGCTCCCTATCAAGATCCCGCAGCATGGCCGTGCGGTTGAGCAGGCCCGTCAGCTCGTCAATATCCGTCAGCGAGGTGATGATGCCTGAATCCAGCCGGTCCGCAATGCGGTCGAAGTCGTGCAGTGCTCGGAGAAGACAAGCCAACTGCTCCGGCGGCAAGGCGTTGTGCGCCGTGCTCTCAAGAGTTCCTTGCACCAGCAGGAGCAGTCTTTCCTGCTTAGCAACCATGTCACGATAGACACGGTGGCCGCTGACCTCTTCCAGGAGGGGTTCCGTCAGCCATTGCCTGAAGTCCAACTGTTCAAGAAGGTCCCTTCCTTGGCCAAACAAGGGTTCCTCCATGGGGAAATACAGGCGAAAGAACAGGGTGAGCCGGCCTTTCCGGTGCATGAGCATAGCCCGCCGGAAATCGTTGCGGAACCGCTGGAGATCATAGCTTTCGAGTTTTTCGGCAATCGGCTCGCTCATCAAGGTACTCCTTATGCAGTTTCTGAAAAAGGGATAGTTCCTCGTGCATCAGATCGCTTCCCTTCATCTCCCCCTGATTGTCCTGGGTGCAGTGTTCCGCGATCTTGGGCAGAATTTCCGGGTAATGGGCCTGGACAAAGGCAATCCCAAAACGTCCTGCACTTTCGCGTCAAGCTCTCGGATGGTGGAGGGTCTTTGGATGAACGACAGGCCAGGGTCCAGCACCATCCATTAGCGTAGCACCTCCTTGAACTGTTCCGGGTCAGGCTTTTCCCCGTACCCACTTGAACACCTCCATGGTCACCAACACCACCAGGGACATCGACAAGATGATCAGCCACTGACGGAAGTTGATCGGCTGAACGTTTAAAATGTTTTGCATCATCGGAAGATGCATGCTCGCCAAATGGATGCTCTGGGCGGCAAGGACGCCAAAAACCAAGATAACGTTTCGTCGCAGCGGGACCTGAAAAGCGGAAATGGCTTCCGATCT
>JBGSPP010000392.1:0-3206 GCA_041738515.1 Desulfobulbus sp. | reverse complement strand
CTACGACCACATCACCTCGGCCATCGGCGGGGCGCTGGCCGCGGCCAACGGGGCGGACTTCCTCTGCTATGTCACCCCGGCGGAGCACCTGCGCCTGCCCGATCAGGACGACATGAAGGAGGGCATCATCGCCGCGCGCATCGCGGCCCACGCCGGCGACATTGCCAAGGGCCTTGCCGGGGCCATGGACTGGGACAACGCCATGAGCCAGGCGCGCCGCGAACTGAACTGGGAGGGGATGTTCAACCTGGCCATGGACCCGGAGAAGGCCCGGGCCTACCGGGCCTCGTCGCAGCCCTTGGACTCGGAGGTCTGCACCATGTGCGGCGATCTCTGCGCGGTCAAGCGCAGCCGCGCCATTCTTGAAAAGGCGTAAAGGCGAAAACAGACAGCCGGCGATCGTCCACGGACGCTCGCCGGCTGGGGCAGGAGTGACTTACTTGTTTTCGAACAGGCGCTTGTACTGGCCGAGCCCTTCCTTGTCCAGGTCTTCCACCGGCACAAAGCGCAGGGCGGCCGAGTTGAGGCAGTAGCGCAGGCCGGTGGGCGGCGGCCCGTCGTCAAAGACATGGCCCAAATGGGAATCGGCCTGTTTACTGCGGACCTCAGTACGCGCGGAAAACAGGCTTCGATCTTCTTTTTCCACGATGGCAGTCTTGTCCAGCGGCCGGGTGAAGCTTGGCCAACCGGTTCCGGAATCATACTTGTCCAGGGAGCTGAACAGCGGCTCACCGGAAACCACATCCACATAGACGCCCGGACGCTTGTTGTCCCAGTAGTCGTTGTGGAATGGCGGCTCAGTCCCCTCCTCCTGGGTGACCTTGTACTGCAGCGGGGTCAGCCGGCCCTTCAGCGCCTCCTTATCTTCTTTCACAAACCCCTGTTTCTTCACGCCGTCGCCGTCGGCGGCAAAGGACCAGCCCTGATTCTCCCAGGTTTTCTGCAGATAGCCCTCGCGGCCTGAGCCGGCTCGGTATCTCTTGTAGTGGAAGGGGTTTTTCTGGTCGTACTCCTGGTGATACTCCTCGGCAGCGTAAAATTTCGGCGCCGGCAGAATCGGCGTCACCACCGGTTTCTTGAAGATATTGCTCTGGGTCAGGCTCCGCTTCGATTCCTCGGCCAGAACCCGCTGCTCCTCAGTAAAGTAAAAGATGGCGGTGGTGTAGCCCCGGCCGCGGTCGGCGAACTGGCCACCCTCGTCGGTGGGATCAATCTGCCGCCAGAAGGTGTCGAGCAGTTTCTTGTACGAGACCCGGGCCGGATCGTAGACCACCTCCACCACCTCAATGTGGCCGCCCGCGGCATAATCGTCGTAGGTCGGGTTGGCGGTCGTTCCGCCAGCGTAGCCCGACTCGACGGTGAGCACGCCGTCGATCTGGGTGAACGGCGGCGCCACGCACCAGAAACAGCCGCCGGCGAAGATGGCCCGCTGCTGCGTGCCGGTCACCTGTTCACCGCCCGCCTGCTTCACCTCCGCTCCACCGACGCCGTGATCGGCACACAGGACCATCCCGGTTGCCAGCAGAAGCATCATTCTGGAAAAACCACCCATATGGATCATGGCATACCTCGCAGTGCATCAGTTGATTGATTGAGAATGGATCGTGATGCCCTACAGGATAAGCACGATTCCGGCGACGGCAATCGGGCCCGGCATTCGCGGGGGGAAGGGGAAACCAGCGTCCGGATGTTGCCTTCGGGCAGCCCCCGGGACAAGCTGAATGACCCCGGGATGTGGGCACCGCATTTTCATTGGGCTTGCGGACATCGAGCACGACCACGTCCTCGCCGCTTTCGATGATCTTCTTCCATGCCTCAATGCTTCCCTGCCGGGTGGCCGTCCCTTGGCAAAAGGAGTCCCATCAGCCAATGACTATCCGGTTTCTTTGCGGTCTTCCTTCCCACCCGTTCAGGGGGCAGTGCGCCCCGAGACCAGCCGGTCGGCCTCGCCAACCCAACCGCCGCCCATGGCCTTGTACAGGCCGATCATGGCCAGGTGCAGGTCGGCCTGGGTTTGGGTGTAGTTCAATTCGACGTTGAACAGGCTGCGGTCAGCGTCGAGCACGGCCAGGTAATCGGCATAGCCGTTGTCGTAGCGGAGGCGGGCGATGTCCACATTCTGCCGCAGGCTGTCCATCTGGCGCTTCTGCGCCGCCAACTGCCGCCGGGTCGCCTCCTGGGAGACCAGGCTGTCGTTGACCTCGCGGAAACCGTTCTGCACCGCCTTCTGGTAGGCGGCCAGCATCTGTTCGCGCATGGCCTCGGTCTCGCGGACATTGCCCGCGAGTTTGCCGGCGGTGAAGAGGGGAACGCTCACCGGGAACGCATACTGCCAGATGGTGGCCGGCCCCTTGAACAGGTCGCTCAAATCACCGCTGGCCGAGCCATACGCCCCGGTCAGGGAGATGGCCGGGAAATAGGCGGCCCGGGCCGCACCGATGAGCGCGTTGGCGGCAATCAGGTTCTGCTCCGCCTGACGGATGTCCGGCCGCCGCTCCAGCAACTCGGACGGCAGGCCGGCCGCCACCGCCGGCACAATCAGCTCGTCGATGCTCCTGCCCCGGGCGATCGGTCCCGGATTGCGGCCCAGGAGCAGGCAGAGGCTGTTCTCCTGCAGCAGCACCGACTTTTCCAGCGAGGGGATCGCGGCCATGGCCTGCTCGTACTGGGACCGGTTCTGGCTCAGCTCCAGTTCCGAGATGATGCCGCCGCTGAACCGGTCTTGAAAGAGCGTGTAGGAGTCCTCGCGGGTCTTGGCGGTGTTCCGGCTGATCTCCAGCTGGCGGTCCAGGGCGCGGAGATTGACGTAGGCGGCGGCAACATCGCCCACCAGGGTCAGCACCACCCCGCGCCGGGCCTCCTCGCTGGCCAACAGGTCGGCCCGGGCCGACTCGGTCAGGCGACGTATCCGGCCCCAGAGATCGATCTCCCAGCCGGCGTTGACCACGGCAGAGAACGAGTCGGTGGTGGTCTGGTAGCCAGCTGAGGGCCGGTTCTCGCCCAGTTCGGTCACCCGGGCGCGGCTGTACTCAGCGCCGGCGCCCACCTGGGGAAAGAGATCGGCCCGGGTGGCGCCGTAGCGGCCGGCATACTGCTCGACCCGCGCCGCAGCCAGACGCAGATCAAGATTGTGCTGCAGAGCCTCCTCGATCAGCCCGTCCAGCACCGGGTCGCCGAACTGCCGCCACCAGGCGGTGTCGGCCAGT
>JBGSPP010000366.1:0-9113 GCA_041738515.1 Desulfobulbus sp. | reverse complement strand
CCGCCGGTGCACCAGCCGGGCGCAGGCCAGCGAGCAGGAGTGGCAGCCGATGCATCGTTCCATGCGCGGCGTGGCAAGCAGTTTCATGAGCTTCCTCGTTGCCATAGTGGGGTTTCCAAGCCAGCCGGCCGAGGCCGGCTCGGCACAATCACTCGGGCAGGCCCTCGACAACAATGCCCTTGGCCGCCAGGGCTTGGACCAGCGCGGTTCGGGTCTGGTCCCTGGTCCGCACCTGCAACTCCAGCCAGTCGCGCCACTCGGTCCGTTGCCGGGCGCGCGCCGAATCGCCTTCCAGAGGCGGGCTGCTGCTCAGCTGCACCCTGGCCTGCTGGATCTCGCGGGTCAGCCGGTCGTAATGCTCCTGAAACACGGACAGTTCCTTGACCGTGCCATAACCGATCCTGATGGCGGCCTTGTCCGGGCCGTTCGCTGTCTCGCCCATACGTTTCCCTCCGTGGTCGGAATTGCTCTTGAACTCGCCTCACTCGCACCGTCTGGCGTCGAGGAGGGCGTATCGCATCAACTCATCCGGTTTGCCAAAAAAGCGCTCGCGCTCGGCGGTCAGCACGCCCCAGGCCTGCTTGCCGCCAGGCGCGAAAAAGACGATGAACAGGTTATCGCCGCACTCATGCGCCTTGCACACGGAGTGCACCATGAACTCGACCTCGTTGACCACCGCCGCCCTGCACGGGCTGGTCGGGCCGGCACTTTTGTCCGCCCACTCGGCCAGCCAGGCGGGGACATCCTTCTCGCCTTTGAACATCGCCTCCCAGGCGGCCCGATAGACCGGCTTTTTCAGGACGTGAAACAGATACGCCTCTTCGCCCGCCCATGCGGCCGCCCCCAGACAGCAGACAAGTGCGAGCGCAACCACCACCCGGCACTGTTTCAAAATACGATACATCACTTCTCCTGCAAAAAATAGACAGCGCCTGCCATCCCCAGTCATGACCAATCCGGCGCCCGTGCGCGGTCGTGCACCGATGGCGGCTTGGGCCATCGGCAGCCCGCGCCGGGATACAGCAATAGCCCCACTGTACCCGAGAACCGGCAGGTTCCGCAGCGAAAATTGCGCTACCGCCGCGGGCGTTGCCCCTGCCCTGGTCAGCGATCTTCTCTGAAGCGTCCGTTCAATGCGGCGATCCGGTACCTGGCTTCGAACACAACAGTGGTGTCCATTCTTTTCGACCTCCCTCATGGCATACAATATGGCCGTCAGGTACCCGCAGCCTCTTGCGGAGCCATCAAGGGACAGACGCGACAGCATTGCGGGAGGAAAAGGGACGCCCCCTGCCCCTCCTTCAGTCTATCGAGTCAGGGTGCGGCGGACGGCATCCTGCCAGCCCTGGTATTTACGCTGGCGGACAGCCTCCTCCAGCTTGGGGGTAAAACGGCGATCGAGTTTCCAGAGGGTGGCGAACTCGGCTGGCGGCGGAAAGATGCCGGCCTGCAGGCCGGCGAGGTAAGCGGCGCCGGCCGCAGTGGTTTCGAGCAGGGTGGGGCGGTCGACCGGGGCGTTCAAAATGTCGGCGAGAAACTGCAGGGTCCAGTCCGAAGCAGTCATGCCGCCGTCGGCGCGGAGCACGGTCTCGCCCATGTGCTTCCAGTCGCCGCGCATGGCTTCCAGCAGGTCGCGGGTCTGGTAGCAGACCGACTCCAGGGCGGCCCGTGACAGTTCGGCCGGACCAGTGGCCCGGGTAATGCCGAAGATGGCGCCGCGGGCGTTCGGGTCCCAGTGCGGCGCACCGAGGCCGGTGAATGCCGGCACCAGATAGACGTCCTGGTTGATGTCCGCCTCGAGGGCGAGCCTGCCGGTCTCGGCAGCGGTTTCAATCAGGCCCATGGCGTCGCGCATCCATTGAACCGCGGCCCCGGCCACAAAGATCGAACCTTCCAAGGCATAGGTCGTCTGGCCGGCCAGGCGATAGCCGATGGTGGTCAGAAGACGATTGTGCGAGCGCACCATTTCCTGGCCGGTGTTGAGGACAATGAAACAGCCGGTACCGTAGGTCGATTTGATCATGCCCGGCTGGAAACAGGCCTGCCCGACCAGGGCGGCCTGCTGGTCGCCAGCAATGCCGCGCACCGGAATCGGCCCTCCCAGCAGGGCTGCATCGGTCAGGCCGAAGTCGGCGGCGCAGTCCTTGACCTCCGGCAGCAAGGATCGGGGAATCCGCAGCAGCTGCAGCAACTCCTCATCCCAGCGGTGTTCATGGATATTGAACAGCATGGTCCGCGAGGCGTTGGTGGCGTCGGTGGCATGGACCCGGCCGCCGGTGAGCCGCCAGAGGAGAAAAGTGTCAACGGTGCCGAAGGCGAGCGCTCCAGCCTCGGCCATCTGCCGGGCGCCCGGCACCGTATCCAGTAGCCAGGCGATCTTGGTGCCGGAAAAATAGGAATCAAGCAGCAGACCGGTCTTGCTGACAATCGTAGGATTATGCCCCTCGGCGGCCAATTCGGCGCAGCGATCGGCGGTTCTCCTGTCCTGCCAGACGATGGCCTTGTGGATGGGCAGGCCGGTTTCCCGTTCCCAGAGCACCGTGGTTTCCCGCTGGTTGGTGATGCCGATGGCCGCGATCTGGCCGGCGGTCAATCCGGCCGTGGCCATGGCCTGCCGACAAGTGTCCAGGGTGGTTTGCCAGAGATCCTCGGGGTCATGCTCGACCCAGCCCGACTGGGGAAAGTATTGGCGGAATGCCTGCTGGGCCGAGGCCACAATCTCAAACCGATCGTTGAACACCAGAGCCCGGCTGGAGGTGGTTCCCTGGTCGATGGCTAACACATGGGCTGACATGGCGCGTCTCCTTGGATGATCCTGCCTGTGACTCTGGCGCGCAACGATAGGCGGCGAGCTACTTTGTTACAGCCCTCGCATTATGCAAGCTGCATCGATCACGCCTGTGCCAGTTGACAAGCGGCGGCCATCCAATCCTGAAGGTCTTGTTGTTCCGACGAACTGAGCACGAGATCCAGGCCGGTGCGGCGCCGCAGGACATCGTCGGCGGTGCGCGCCCATTCGTGCCGGATCAGGTATTCCACCTCAAACTGGTAGAGATCGCCGCCAAAACACCGGCCTGCCTCAGCCGCGCTGGTGATCTGCTGCACCATGGCGAAGGCAATGCTGCCGTAGGTGCGCAGCAGACGACGGGCGTGGGGGCGGGTGAGAAAGGCGTTGCCGGCCAGGAGCCGCTCCAGTTCGACATTGAACTGGTCCGGCGCGAAATCCCCGCCGGGCAGGCGGCTGTCAGCAGTCCAGGGGGCGCTCATGGGGGGGAGGAACGGCGCCAGCCGCTCCAGTACCGATTCGGCCAGCTTGCGGTAGGTGGTGATCTTGCCGCCGTAGATGGCGAGCAGCGGCGCCTTGCCGCGAGGGCTGTCAATGCTGAGGACATAATCCCGGGTGGCGGCCTTGGCGTCACGGCTGCCGTCGTCGAACAGGGGGCGGATGCCGGCAAAGGAGCTGACCACCTGGGAGGGATTGATCGGTTGCTTGAAGTATTCGCTGGCCGCGGCGCAGAGATAGTCGATTTCCTCCGCAGTTATGGCCACCCGTGCCGGATCGCCGTGAAAATCGACGTCGGTGGTGCCAATCAGAGTGAAGTCGCCGGCGTAGGGAATGGCGAACACGATGCGGCCATCGCTGTTCTGGAAGATGTAGGCGTACTCGTGATCGAACAGCCGCCGGGTGATGATGTGGCTGCCCTTGACCATGCGGATATGTTTCTGCGTGGCCCCGTGTTCGATGGTGTCCATGGTCTGCTCCATCCAGGGGCCGCTGGCGTTGATCAGAGCCCGCGCCTGGATGGTGCGGGATTGTCCGCCATCGGCGTCGGCCACCGTTATCAGCCAGAGATTCCCCTCGCGCCGGGCGCCAAGGCAGGGCGTCCGGGTATGGATTGCAGCGCCCTTGCGGGCCGCGTCCATGGCGTTCAGAATGACCAGGCGGCTGTCGATGACCCAGCAGTCGGAGTAGGCAAACCCCTTGGTGAATTCCGGCTTCAGCGCCGCGCCTACCAGGTCGGTGGTCAGATCGATGGTGCTGGTGGCTGGCAGCAGTTTTCTGCCGCCGAGATGATCATAAAGAAACAGGCCAAGACGGATCAGCCAGGCGGGGCGCAGGCCACGATGGTATGGGAGAATAAAGCGCAGGGGCCAGATGATATGCGGCGCGGCCCGGAGCAACACCTCCCGTTCCCGCAGCGCTTCTCGCACCAGGCGGAATTCGTAATATTCGAGATAGCGCAACCCGCCGTGGATCAGCTTGGTGGAGGCGGAGGAGGTGGCGCCGGCAAGATCGTCGCGCTCGCACAGAAAAACCGACAGCCCACGCCCGGCCGCGTCCCGGGCGATGCCGCAGCCATTGATGCCGCCGCCAATAATAGCCAGGTCATAAACCGGAGGTGTCATCCGCTGTGCCTCCTCGCCAGGGGATCAATTTTCGAGGTCGAAAGTTTCGTTAAACGCCTCATTATGATTCGATCGAAACTTTTTTTCCTGTTTAATCGAAACAAAAATTCGCTACAAGTGAATTGATCCGCGCGGGAAAAAAACCGGAAACGGCAACGATGGGCACAGAACAAGAGGGTGTTTCCGCCCCGCCGCCCGTGCGGTCACGGGCGGGCAATGATCACCTCCACGCCATGCTCGCGGCAGATCGCCTCCAGTTGCGCCGGCAGTTCGGCATCGACCACGATGGTGTCGATCTGGGAAATATGTCCCAGGCGGACCGGGGCGCTGCGCTGTAGTTTGAGCAGGTCGGAGACCAGAATGACGTGCCTGGCGTTGGCGACAATCGCCTGCGCGACCCGCACCTCGCGAAAATCATAATCAAGCAGACTGCCGTCCTCATCGATGGCGGAAACGCCGATGACTGCGTAATCGGTCTTGAACTGCCTGATAAAGTCAACCGCGGCCTCGCCGACAATGCCTCCGTCGTCGCGGCGCACCTGCCCCCCGGCGATAATCAACTCCACTCCGCTGAATCCTTTCATAATCTCCACCGCGTTGATGTTGTTGGTGATCACCAGCAGACCGCGGTGATCCTTGAGGGCGTGGGCCACCTGTTCGGTAGTGGTGCCGATGTTGATGAGCAGCGAACACTGGTCGGGTATCAGTTGGGCAGCCCGGATACCGATGGCCCTCTTGCTTTCCGGGGCAAGCAGCCGCCTCGCCTCATAGCCGACGTTTTCGATGCCCGACCCCACGATCGCACCGCCGTGGATCCGCTGCAGCAGGCGCTTGTCGCAGAGTTCGTTGAGATCCTTGCGGATTGTCTGGGGGGAGACGCTGAGCAGGTGGGAGAGATTGTCAACATCCACCCGGCCTTTTTCGCGGGCCAGGGTCAGGATGGTGTTCTGCCTGGGGGAGAACGCTGCCATGGGGACACCTCTGGTCGAGGGAATGAAGCCGAACGAGAGTGGCCATTATCCGTGGCTGGACAGCGAATGTCAATTCACTATTTTTCGTTTGAAATAACAATCCCGCGGGAGTGAAAATACCGAAAACCGAGGCTGCCTCGTCACGCCAGAGGTCAGGTTGTCCATTCCCTGCCTGTCATTGCCGAGGTGTCGGCGGATCGGCATGAAAAACCGGCAAGAAGAGAGGCTGTCCGCCCTCGCCTTGCCGGGATGATGGCTCTGGAACTTTGCTATCTCTCAGCTGTTGTGGCGCTTCACCCAGTCGACGAAGCGGTCCATCCAGCCCTGGAGGAACGGTCGGCTGGCTTCGCCGATGCTGCCATCGGCATTGAACAAGCCTTCCCTGTTCTGGAGGAAGACCTCGGGTTGACCCATGGTGGGCACATCCAGGTAGGCGAGCACATTGCGCAGATGCTGCTGCGCCAGCGCCGTGCCGATGGTTCCCACCGAGATGCCGAGCACGCCGGCGGGCTTGCCGACCCAGGCGCTCTGGCCGTAGGGCCTGGAGGCGTGATCGATGGCGTTTTTCAGCGCCCCGGGCATAGAGCGGTTGTACTCCGGGGTGACGAACAGCAGGCCGTGGGCGCCCGCGATCTCACCCTTGAGCCGCTTGACGGCCGGAGCCTGGTTGGCGTCGTCGTCCTGGTTGTAGAGCGGCAGATCGCCGATCTCCACCACATTGAAGGCAAAATCGGACGGCGCCAGCTGAATCAGGGCCCCGGCCAGGGCGCGGTTGAAGGAATTCTTGCGTAAACTGCCGACGATCACGGCAATGGTGTACTGGCTCATGATATGCTCCTCTGTCCGGCCGGGTGCGCACACAACTGACCCGGTCTTTGATATGGGTCGGGGACAGATTGCCTGCCCCCCAAAGTTCGATGATAATACTCTTTGACAGACAGGCTGGGTTGTCAATGCATGGCGGGGTGCAGGCCGCCGATCGGCTATTCGTCGGGCCGCAAGCAAACGCTCCAGCAGTTCTTTCACCTTGTGCCGACAGCGCTTGCCCTTGCAGGGGCCAGTGCCGATGCCGGTCGCCGCTGCCACCTGGGCAAAGCTGGTGGCGCCGTTCTCGATGGCCTCGATCAGGCGGATCAGCTTGACTCCCTTGCAAATGCAACCGGCCCTAAGCCGGGCCATGGTGCGTTCATCCGGTTCCATGGTCCTCCCGGTGCAGTTGGCTGTGGATCTGTCGGGCCAGTTCGGGACCGATGCCCGGCACTCCGGCCAGCTCATCGACCCCGGCCTCGACCACCCGTTTGAGGCTTCCGAGCGACCGCAGCAACTGCTGCCGGCGCTTGGGACCGATGCCTTCGATGGCATCCAGTCGCGATCGCAACTGCTCCCGGCCGCGCAGGCTGCGGTGATGGGTGATGCCGAAGCGGTGCGCCTCGTCGCGGATGCGCATCAGGTAGAGCAGCACCGGCGAGTGGGCCGGAAGCAGGATAGGGTTCTTGCGACCCGGCCGGAACAGTTTTTCGCCTTCCTCGGCCTTTTCCTTGGCGATGGACGCCAGTTCCACCCGCTGCGCCAGCCCCAAGCGACCCACCACCTCGACTGCCACCTGCAGTTGGCCCTTGCCGCCGTCGAGCAGCAGCAGGTCGGGCAGATCGTCCTCGGCCGCGCCCCTCTCAAGCCGACGCTCCAGTACCTCGCGCATCATGGCGTAGTCGTCCGGGGTGTCCTGAGAGCGAATGCGATAATGGCGGTACCGCCGGGCCGCCTTCTCGCCCTGGACAAAACAGACCAGCGAGCCCACCGCCTGCTTGCCGTGCAGATTGGAAATGTCCAGGCACTCGATCACCGCAGGGCTGGCAATCAGGTGCAGCCTGGCTCGCAGGGCTGCGTCCAGGGCCTGCCAGGACTGCTCCTTCCTGGCCCGCTCTGAGAAGACCTGAGCCGCGTTGGCCGCGGCCATCTCCATCAGCCGCATCCGCTTACCCCGCCTGGGCGTGCTCAGGTCTACCGGCCCCTCGCGCAGTTCGGCCAGCCGCTCTTCGATCAGCTCCCGATCTTCGAGCACAAACGGCAAGAGCAGC
This sequence comes from Desulfobulbus sp., assembly GCA_041738515.1. Classification (GTDB taxonomy): domain Bacteria; phylum Desulfobacterota; class Desulfobulbia; order Desulfobulbales; family Desulfobulbaceae; genus Desulfobulbus. The sequence continues at coordinate 1,657 of JBGSPP010000366.1, read as the reverse complement.
TCGCGTGGCGGCTGGCGCTCGGTCGAGTAGTACTGGACAATGGCCTGGGCGAGCAGGGTCTCGTCCTCGCCTAGCGGATCGGGCAGGAAAAAGGTCTGGGCCCCGGTGATCAAGCCGCCGCGGACAAAGAGCAGGGCAATGCCCACGGCCGCGTCCTGGCGATGGATGCCGAACACGTCCTGGTCGAGATGGTGCTCGGCCGCCACCGCCTGATGCTCGACGGTGCGGGTCAGGGCCAGGATTTGGTCCCGATACTGGGCTGCCTGTTCAAAGGCCAGCTGCCCGGCCGACCGCTCCATGCGCGCGGTCAGGTCGCGCACTACCTCCCCTGCCCTGCCCTCCAGGATCAGCAACACCTCGCGCACCATCCGCTGGTAGTCCTCGGCCGTCACCTTGCCGGCGCAGGGCGCCAGGCAGCGGCCCATCTGAAAGTTGAGGCAGGGCCGGGAGCGCTCGCGCACCGTCTTGCAGCGCCGCAGCGGAAACTGGTTGTGGAGCAGCTGCAGGGTGGCGCGCATAGCCGTGGTCGAAGCATAGGGGCCGAAGTAGCGGCTGCCGTCGCGCAGCCGCTTGCGGGTGACCTCCACCCGGGGCCAGGGGTCGCGGATGGTGACCCGGATCAGGGGATAGTTCTTGTCGTCGCGGAGGATAACATTGTAGCGCGGCCGATGCTGCTTGATCAGCGAGGCCTCAAGGATGAGGGCCTCCTTCTCGGTGGTGGTGAGAATGGTCTCGACCCGGCGCACATGCGAGAGCATGACCGCGGTCTTGGCATGGGCGGGGCCGGCGAAGTGTGCATACTGGGCCAACCGCTTGCGCAGGTCGCGGGCCTTGCCTACGTACAGCACCTCTTTCTTGCCGAGCATCTGGTAGACGCCCGGACCGTGGCTGACCGTGGCCAGAAAGGCGGCACTGAGCGGCGAGCGGTCCTCGGCCTCGCTTGCCTCCTGCTCAGGGTTTGATGTAGGCGTAGCCATCCTGCTGCAGTTCGATCAGCGTCACCACCCCGGCCGGGACCAGCTCGCAACCCTCGACCAGGTTTTCCGGGGCCAGGTTGAAGCGGTTGAGCGCGTTGCGGCAAACCTTGAACGAGACCCGGGCCTGCTGCAACTGCCAGATCTCCTCGCGAAACTGGGCACAGGCCTCAGTCTCCAGCAGGGTCACGGCCGGGCCGTTGAACAGCAGCACCAGGTCGTAATGGTGCTCGGGTATGGCCCGCAGCAGGTTGCCGACGTTGGCCAGGCCGAGGGCGAGGATAGTGGGGTCGTCCAGATCGATGTGGAAGACGGCGCGATAGTTCATGCTCCCTCCGGGGCGTCGGCAAGGTGGAAGGCGGCGCGGAACAGCCGCCGGGTGTAGTCGTCCTGCGGGTTTGCGAAGATCTCGTCCGCCGGGCCGCTTTCAACGATGCGGCCATGGCGCATCACCGCCACCCGGTCGGCCAGCGAGCGGATCGTGCGCAGGTCGTGGGTGATGAAGATGTAGGTCAGCTGGTACCGCTCCTGCAAGGTTTTCAGCAGTTCGAGCACCTGTTTCTGGATGGTGACGTCCAGGGCACTGGTGGGCTCGTCAAGGATCAGCAGACGGGGCCGCAGGATGATGGCCCGGGCGATGGCGATGCGCTGGCGCTGGCCGCCGGAAAACTCGTGCGGGTAGC
>JBGSPP010000360.1:0-2927 GCA_041738515.1 Desulfobulbus sp. | reverse complement strand
CGTCGAGATGGATCCAGGGGAACCACTGGTTGCCGCTGCCAATGGGGCCGCCAAGTCCCAGCTGGAACGGCAGCTTCATGGTGGCCATGGCACCGCCGCCTTTGCCAAGCACCACGCCAAAGCGCATGCGTACCACCCGCGCGCCCTTGATCGAGGCCCTGTCCGCCTCCGCCTCCAAATCGCGGCAAACGCGGGCGAGGAAATCGCCGCCGCAGGCGCTGGTCTCGGTCAGCTCGTTCTCGCCGCCGTCACCGTAATAACCTGCGGCCGAGGTGCTGAGCAACACCACCTCAGTGCGCTCGGGTAGGGCAGCCACCAGGTTCCTGGTGGTGAGGATGCGGCTGTCATGGATGGATTTTTTGTACGACTCGGTCCAGAGGTGGAAAACGGTGCGGCCGGTCAGGTTGATCAGGGCGTCCTGGTCGGCAACCCGTTGCTGCCAGGCCCCGGGCTTGGTTGTGTCGGCGGATAGGTAGCTCAGGTTGGCGTGGCCGGCCAGCCGGCAGGTGCGGCTGCTGCCGATGACCGTGACCGCGTGGCCAAGTTCGAGCAGGCGGACTGTCAGGGACGAACCGACAAATCCAGAGCCTCCGGTTATCAGTATCTTCATGGCGCCTCCAGTCAGGGGTATGGAGTTGATCCTGGCAAGATCATGGTGGCAAAACGGTAAACATGCCGCTCGCAAAGGGCAAAGGGAAACCAGGCCGGCGCCTTGCCGTCCGGCCTATTTGACGAAGAACAGGACGATTTCGATGGCGATCAGGATGATGATGATCCATTCCAGCATGCTGGAATGACTGTGTTTTTGTTCGTCAGCCATCATCTCCAGCAACTCCTGGATGACCTCCAGCCGATTTTCCAGGACCGTGGCCCTGGGGGTGATTTCCAGATACCTGGAAAGAGCCAGGTAATAGTGCTCCAACTCCGGATATTCCCAAATGAATTCGGGCGTGTCAAGGAGGTTGAACTGGAGGATGATATGGGATTTCTCCAGGTAGACCCGGCCCCGCTCCTTGGCCAGCCTGGTTCGCGACAGGGCGATGGAGCCTTTCCGCGCCAGGGTTTCCGGGATATACTTGGTTTTCTTGATGGTCTCCTCGATGGAGGACTCAAACGAGGCCAGTTTGGTTGACTGGGCAAGCGCGTGGGCCAGCGACAGGCACACCAGTTCGGAGACGTCGCCGAGGTCGATCAGGTCGTGGCGGATGCGGATGCCGTCCTCCGCACCCTTCTGATAGTCAAGCTCCTCCTCTATGAAGGGTTCCAGAACGTTGACCGCATGTTTGCAGAGGATGTCGATCAGCCGCTTTTCCGACTCGTAGTCGTAGCTGCAGAGGACGCAGACGCCGTAATCGAAGACAAAGGCGTGCACGCCCTCGTCCGGGCTGAGGAGGATGACGTTGCGCATCCGGGCCGCGTGCATCTGCTTGCCCAGGTAGTCGTAGAGGTTGTCGAACTCGAAACGTTCGGCGATGCAGAGGGCTCGGAGCTTGCTCATGGGATGGGGACTATCGACACGGTGGTCCTGGATTGTGCCCCGCGCCGCCAGGAGGTTCGGGTCTCGGGGCAGGGTAATGGTGGGGGGAGAATGGTCGGCTCGGCCGCGCCTATTCGCTGCCTTCGGCGTTAGTGGTTTTTTGTTCGTGCAGTTCCGGAGAGTAGCGTTTGATGCAGTCCGGGCAGATGCCGTGGATGAATCCGGTATTGGCCTGGTCGGCAACAAACTGTTCCAGGCTGGTCCAGAACGCCTTGTCAGCCCTTATTTTCCCGCAGGAGGCGCAGACCGGCAGCACCTGTTCCAGGTAGCCGACCCGCAAGAGCAGTTTGTAGGTGTGGCGGATTATCACCGCCGCAACCACGATGATGATGACGCTTTCAAACAACGATTCCCGCCAGTTGATGGGGGTTGCCGGGCCGCCGAGGAGGACGTAGGGGATGTCGATGATCTCGTCGAGCCAGATAAGCGCCACAATGAGCAGTATGGCCAGGGTTTCGTACCAGCAGACCTTTCTGGCGATCAGATTCGTTATCGACTGTTCCATAACCATTCCCGGCCTTGTCGTAGTTCCCGGCGTGGATGCGCGGGAGGGGGCGTCCTTTGCCGTTCAACCTTGGTGAGACACTTCACCATACCGCCTTTTGCCTGGGCTGCACAGCAGAAAAAAGACGGTCCCGGGCCTGGAAAACCCCTCTGTGGCAGGTGAAATCCCGCCGTTCGGAAGGGGGTTGCAGTTGGCAGGGCTGCTACTGAAAATCCAGGCGGCTGGCAAGGATGCGGGGTGCATCCAGGGGGATAACCTCGGGTTCGAGCCGCTGCAGATCCTCGATATTCCAGTTGCCCTGGCGCTCAAGCAGGGCCAGGGCCTCGGTGCGGGAGGCCGCCAGCACCACGACCTCGGCCTGGAGGTAGTTCTCCTTGTGAATATGCGGTTCATCGAGCATGGACCAGCTGGAAAACCGCTTGCTGTGTCGCCAGACAAAGATTTGCATCGTATTCCTCCCGGGTTTGGAATCGGGCGGCCAGGGGGCCGCCCCTGCATCAATCCGGATACTACCCGGTCGATGCCTTGGGCGCAAACCCAAGCCATGCGGTAGGCACCCGTTCTCCGTTGACCTTTTTTTGCGATGGGCTATAACTGTTGGCGCATGGGCGGATGCAGAACCAATGGTCCGGCTGGGGCGGGTTGCGGCACGGACAAAGGGGAGGGGAGGGCGGCATGGAGATTCTGATCATCGGCGCCGGCGCCATGGGCGGTCTGTTCGCGGGTCTGCTCGCTCCCCATGCCTCAGTGACCCTGCTCACCACCAACCGGGAGCATGCCGAGAGTATCGAGGCCCATGGGCTGGCATTGACCGCTCTGGACGGCGCCACCCGCTATGTTCAAGTAAGGGTTCTCTCCGATCCGAGGCGATGTGCGGGCCGGGCC
>JBGSPP010000335.1:0-7972 GCA_041738515.1 Desulfobulbus sp. | reverse complement strand
CACCCTGGTGCGTCTCGACGAGCAGGGCTTGATCGCCGAGGCTGATCCGCCCCCTGGCGGCCCGCGCTCCTGGTTCGGCTTCTGTGGCATTGGCCGACCCGAATCCTTTCTCCGCAGCCTGGAACTGCAGGGAATACCCTTGGCCAGCTTCCACCCTCTGGACGATCATCAACGCTATACTCCGGCAATGATCGGACAACTACTGGACAGGGCGAAGACTGCTGGCGCGCAGGCACTGGTCACCACTGAAAAGGACCTGGTGAAACTGGCTGTTTTTCGGGAGGAGCTTACTCTGACGTGCTTTGGCCTGCGGATGCGGGTGACGGCTGACACGGAGTTTGATGACAGCATTCTGGCCTCCCTGCGCGCCTGGCAACCAGCGGCCAAATAAGTCGACGCCCGGAGTGAGTGTGTTAAAAATTCAACATTCTCGCCATGTTTTCTTGGTTGTGTTCTTTTTGACACAGCCAAATGGCAGTCCACTGGGATGGGCTAGACTTGCAGGTGTTCGGTTTAAAATTTTGAATTTGTATAATTTTTTGAAAGTTGATTTTTCAGCGGAACGCAGCCGACGACGGCATGGCTCGTTTTTTGCATCAGTATAGGTAACTTCATAACCATTGGATATTTTTTGCCACTCCCTTCCGTGAAGGAACCGCACCTATGCTTTCGACCATAGATCCGTACCAATATACCCTGCAACGTTCTGTCAGCTGCTGCGGCGTCGGCCTGCACACCAACAGAACCGCGAATCTGACCATCAAACCCGCGCCGGCGGGCACCGGTTACCGCTTTGTCCGTTCCGATCTCGATGGCCAGCCGGTCATCCCGGCCCGGGTCGAACAGGTGGTCGACACCACTCTGGCGACCACCATCGGCTGCAACGGCCATCGCATCTCGACCACCGAGCACCTCCTGGCCGCGCTGCGCGGCGCTGGCATCGACAACGCCGAGATCGAACTGGACTCTCATGAAGTGCCCATCATGGACGGCAGCGCCGGTCCCTTCGTTCACCTGTTGAAGAGCGCCGGCCGGCAGCAGCAACGGGCCTTGCGCCGGATCCTGCGGATTACCAAACCGATCAGCCACACCGTGGGCGACAAGACCATCCGCATCGAGCCTCACAACGGCTTCAAGGTCACGGGCCGAATTCATTTCGACGATGCCCTGATCAGCGAGCAGAAATACACCATTGAGGTCACTGCCGACCGGTTCTGCAAAGAGATCGCCCGGGCCCGCACCTTCGGCTTTGTCGAGCAGGTGGAGTACCTGTGGCAGAACGGCCTGGCTCTGGGCGGCAACCTGGGCAACGTCATCGCCATCCACTGGGATCGCCGTTCTATCCTCAACGAGGATGGTCTCCGCTTCGACGACGAGTTCATCCGCCACAAGGTGCTGGACCTGATCGGCGACCTGGCCCTGCTTGGCGCTCCCATCCTTGGGCATGTCATTGCCGACCGCTCCGGCCACGGCCTGCACCATGGCCTGATGCAGACTCTCCTGGCCAGCCCGGATTGCTGGGAATATGTCAAGTTTCAGAAGAAAGGTGACTCTCTCCTGCGCGAAGTGGTGGAGACCACCCGGTCGGCTGGAAACCGCCTGGCGCCGCTGTTCGCGCCCGCCGCCAAGACCGTTTCGCCCCGGCCTGCCTGCGTCGCCTGAAGATGCCAGCGGCGTCTTTTCAGGCGCTCAGGGCAAGACAAGCAAGAAAACAACAAAAACCGCCGGCCCTACCAGCCGGCGGTTTTTTTTATTCGAAGCGCGGCCAGCGAAACCTGTTGTTGTCCGGCAATGCCAATGGGCGTATACTTTCTGACCAGATCACCTGTCCAAGGGCCAGGGCTTTAATACTGTAAAATAGTTGAGGTGTTTATGCTATCTCTTCAAAAGATTGGATTTATCGGTGGTGGACAGATGGCCGAGGCCCTCATCAGGGGCATCCTGGCCGCTGGCCTGGTGCAGGGTGAGGCGATCATGGTGGCGGAGCCGCAGGCAGAGCGGCGTCAGTCCCTGGAACGGCAGTACGGCCTGACCTGCACCACGGATGCCCGGACCCTCTGCCGTGGCTGCCAGGTTCTGGTCGCGGCCATCAAACCACAACTGGCACACCAGGTTCTTTCTTCCTATTCTCAGTTCGTTACTGAGAAACACCTCATCCTCTCCATCATGGCTGGCGTGTCCCTGAACACCCTGGCCGGCCTGTTCGCAGAGCCGGTCCGGCTGATCCGGTCCATGCCCAACACCCCGGCCCTGGTCCTGGCCGCGGCCACAGCCTTCAGCTCTGATGCGCGCGCCACCGACGAAGACCGACGGATCGCCCAGGCCATTTTTTCCTCCGTGGGTTCCTGCGTCGAAGTGGCCGAGTCGCAGCTCGATGCGGTCACGGGCCTGAGCGGCAGCGGGCCTGGTTATGTGATGACCTTCATCGAGGCCCTTATCGACGGCGGCGTGCTCGCCGGCCTTCCGCGTCCCACGGCCGAGCAACTGGTGCTGCAGACCGTGTACGGTTCGGCCAGACTGGCCATGGAATCGGGCGAACACCCGGCGGTGCTCAAAGGGCGGGTAACCTCGCCCGGCGGCACAACCATTGCCGGGATTCAGGCGCTGGAAGCTGGGGCCTTTCGCGGCGTGGTCATGGCCGCGGTTGAGGCGGCCACCGACCGCTCCAGGGAGCTTGGCGGCGCATGAAAATCGAATACGCGGGGATTGTCACCCGACCGGACAGTCCGGAGGTGGAAGAACGGGGGAAGGCGGCGGTCGCCTGGTTCGGCGAGCGCGGCATCCGGGCGGAACTCAACCGGATCGAGCCGGGGATGGATATCCTGATCGTGCTTGGCGGCGATGGCACTCTGTTGCATGTGGCTGAAAAGGCGAGCGAGTACGATCTGCCGGTGCTTGGGGTCAATCTCGGCAACCTGGGCTTTCTCACCGAGGTCGCGGCCGACGAGATGTTCGAGGCCTTCGCCACCCTGCTCGAGGATGACGAGGTCCGCATGGAGCGGCGGATCATGCTCTCCGCGGCCTATGTCAACGGGGCCACGGGCCAGAAGAGCGATTCTATCCCAGCCCTCAACGAGGTGGTGATCGTCAAGAAAAGCACCGAGGCCATGATCCGCCTGCGCTGCTGGGCGGACCGGGAATACGTGACCACCTATCGGGCCGACGGCCTGATCATGGCCACGCCGACCGGATCCACGGCCTATAACCTGTCCGCGGGCGGGCCGGTGGTGCACGCCGAACTGGAGGCCATTGTGCTCACGCCCATCTGCCCCTTCATGCTCGAATCACGGCCGGTGCTGCTGGGCTCGCAAACCAGCGTCACCACCCAGTTACTGGCCCCGGCAGGCCAGGTCAAGGTGATCATCGACGGCGAGCTGCAGTGGAACATCACCGAGAACGACTATCTGCTGGTGCGCAGGTCGGCCAAGCCGCTGCTGATCGTCAGCTCACCCTGGAAAAGCTACTTCAACATCCTCCGCACCAAGCTCAACTGGGGCGGCGACCCCATCGACATTCCCCTGCCGGCCAAGGTCTGCCGCCACTGCTGATACAGCCGGGACGGGTCCCGTCCCGGTTCCAGGCTCCCCGCTACGGCGACGCTTACTTCTTGCGCCGCTGCAGGTTGTATTTCTTCATCTTGTACTGCAGCAGGCTCTTGGTGATCCCCAACTGCTCCGCGGCCCGGGCCTGGACAAAGCCGGTGTCATCCAAGGCCTTGCGCACCAGTTTCTCCTCGATGCCGTTGAGCACCTCGGCCAGACTCAGATGCTCGGGGATGAACTGGCTCAGCTCCAGCCCGGAGCTCCATTCGTGCGCGTTGGCCAGTTCGCTCGAGTCGGGCTGCACGTCCTCCGGTTCGATGCGGTCGCTGTTGCAGAGGATGGCGGCACGCTCGATGGTGTTTTCCAGCTCGCGCACGTTGCCCTCCCAGGGCAGGCTGACCAGGAGCCGCAGGGCCTCGGGCGAGATGTCCAGCGCTCGGCCCAGGCTGAGGCTGTTCTTTTCAAGGAAATGGGTCACCAAGGCCGGGATGTCGTCCACCCGCTCGCGCAGCGGCGCCAGGTGGATGTGGATGACGTTGAGCCGGTAGTAGAGGTCCTCGCGGAAGCGGCCCTTCTCGACCTCGTCTTTGAGCTCTTTGTTGGTGGCTGCCAGGATGCGCACATCCACCCGCTGGGTAACGTTGCCGCCGACACGCTCAAAGCTCTTCTCCTGCAGCACCCTCAGCAGCTTGGCCTGCAGCTGGGGCGGCATCTCGCCGATCTCGTCGAGGAACAGGGTTCCGGTGTCGGCCAGCTCGAAGCGGCCCTTGCGCATGGCCACTGCATCGGTGAAGGAACCCTTCTCATGGCCAAACAGCTCGCTTTCCAGCAGATGCTCGGACAGGGCGGCGCAGTTGACCGAGATGAAGGGAGCTTCCTTCCTCGGGCTGTGGCTGTGGATAGCCCGGGCCACCAGCTCCTTGCCTGTGCCCGACTCGCCGGTTATCAGCACCGAGCTGGGTGTGGGTGCGACTTTTTCGATCAGCTGGTACACCGCCCGCATAGAGGGGCTCTTGCCGATCATGCCGCCGAAACCGGAGCGGGGCGTGGCCTCGTCGCGCAACCGGCGAATCTCGCGGATCAGGCCGTAGTGCTCGATGGCCTTGTGCACGCTCGCCAGCAACTGCTCGTTGGAAAAGGGCTTGGCCAGGTAGGTGAAGGCGCCCAGGCGCATGGCCTCGACCGCCTTCTCGACCTCGGCGTAGGCGGTGATGAGGATAACCGGCAGTTCTTTGTTGTACTCCTTGATTTTGGCGAGCAGGCCGATGCCATCCATGCCCGGCATCTTCATGTCGGTGAGCACCAGGTCCAGGTCCGTGCTGTAGACCACGGGCAGGCCTGCCAGGCCGCTGTTGGCGGTGAAGACCTCGTATCCTTCGTCTTTCAGGATTTCGGATAACACGATCTGATAGTTGGGCTCGTCATCGACAATGAGAATGGTATGCATGGCAATTGCTGGGCAGAGGGTTCATCGGGCGCGGTCGGCCAGACGCGCGTTCAGGTCGTCGAGGATGGAGTCGGGCGGGCAGAAGCCGGGGTCAGCTCCTGCCAGTTGGTGCACGGGCCTGGTCGCACCGTGGAAGTCGCTGCCGCCGGTGACGATCAGGCCAAGTTCGGCGGCCAGGCTTTTCAACCGCTTCTTCATCTTGCGGCTGTGGGTCGGGTAGTGGAGCTCGATACCGTCCAGGCCGCGCAGCGCCAGTTCCCGGATCACCTGGGGCTGGGCCCGCATCTCCGGGTCGATCTGGCCGGGATGGGCCAGCACCGCAAGCCCCCCGGCGCGGTGGATCATGTCGATGGTTTCGGCGGCCGAGTAGCTGAACCGTCCCTCCCAGGCCGGTTTATGCCGGCCGAGATAGAGGCGGAAGGCGGCCTCGAAGCTGTCGACCACGCCCTTGGCCATGAGCAGCCGGGCGATGTGGGGTCGGCCGGTCTGGCCGCAACAGGAGATCTCCTGCACCTCTTCCTCGCTGATGTCCACGCCGAGCGCCTGTAGTTTTTCCAGGATGAGGGCGTTGCGGCGTTCGCGGCCGTGCTGCAGGGGCGCCAGCCACTCGTGCAGCTCCGGGTTGTCCGGGTCGATGCCGTAGCCCAGGATGTGCAGGGTGTACTGGCGCAGGGTGGTGCTGATTTCGACCCCGGTGATTACGGCGATGCCGGCCTCCCGACCCAGCCGGCACAACTCGTGCACGCCCTCGACTGTGTCATGGTCGGTGAGCGCGAGCCCCGTAAGTCCGTGGCGCACCGCCAGCTCAATCAGCTCGGCCGGCGTTTCGCTGCCGTCGGAAAAGATGGAGTGGGTATGCAGGTCAACGCACATGATATCAGGGCGGGGTGGGGGATATGGGAGGAATCGGCGACTCGCGGGCCGCATCGGGCCTCCAGTCAATGTACTCATGGGGCAGGGGTTGTGCAATACGCAAATGAAATCGGCTGGTAGCCACGCTTGCCAACGGCTCAGCCTGATCTTATGGTGTCGCCAATGTCACAACCCAAGGAGACCCCCATGCCAGGACGACAACAGCGGATCGATGAATACCGGATTGAAGCAGAACCCTACTACCTGGCCACGGGTGAGGAACTGGCCATTGCCGAGGCCGCCTACCGCGAGGGTGCGCCGCTCCTGCTCAAGGGCCCGACCGGCTGCGGCAAGACCCGGTTCATGCAGTACCTGGCCTGGCGGCTCCAGCGGCCTCTGGTGACCGTCAGCTGCCACGACGACCTCTCCACCAGCGATCTGGTCGGCCGCTACCTGATCCGTGCGGGCGAGGCGGTGTGGACCGATGGCCCGCTGACCATGGCCGTGCGGGCCGGGGCCATCTGCTATCTCGACGAGATCGTCGAGGCGCGCAAGGACACTACCGTGGTCATCCACCCCCTGGCCGACGACCGGCGGCAGTTGCCCATTGAAAAACGCGGCGAACTGCTGACCGCGCCGCCCGAATTCATGCTTGCGGTCTCCTACAACCCCGGCTACCAGAGCGTGCTCAAGGACCTCAAGGCCTCGACCCGGCAGCGCTTCATCGCGCTCTCCTTTGACTATCCCGATCCGGAGCGGGAGGTCGAGATCGTCTGCCGAGAGGGCGGGCTGGATCGGGACCAGGCCCGCCTGCTGGTCAAGCTGGCCGGCATGACCCGGGCGCTCAAGGACTCGGGTCTGGCCGAGGGCGCCTCCACCCGTCTGCTCATCCAGACCGGCAAGCTCATGGGCCGGGGCATTCCGGTCAAGACCGCCTGCCGCTCGGCCATCACCGAGGCGCTCACCGACGACCGCGAACTGCTCGCGGCCTTGGACGAGATGGTCAGCTCCCTGTTCTGAACCAGGCCATGGAGCTGGAGATCCTCAAAGAGAAGTTTTACCGCCTGGTTGCCCCCAGTCTGCCCAACGAGTGGGATGTGGAAGAGGCCCTGGCTGCCCTGACGCTCGATGACCCGCAGCAGATCGACGATATTTTCGCACAGATTCCGGCCATCTGGCCGGTTTCCCATTCCCTCTGCTTCTCCTACCTGTCCGCAGCCGGTCCCGCGCTGGGCTGTCTGGCTGCCGACGAACTCTCGCTCTGGGTCCATGGCCTGCTCGATTGCTACGAGACCAGGGGCTTGCGCGGGGCGCAGCTGTTCATGGCCGATGTGGCCGAGCATTTTCTCCGCCAGATCCGCGGCCAGGGCGGCCTGCGGCTGAACGATGTCCGGCTCCGGTTGCAGACCTATGTCAATGGTCTCGCCGGCCGGGAACTGCCGCTGGTCCAGGCCGAGAGCGCCGCCATTGATGGCGAATCAATCTTTCTGCCGGCCGAGATAGGGCTGTTCGAGGAACAGGAGCAGAATTTTCTTTTATTCAAGCTGATAGCCTCGTTCCAGTGGGCCTGCCTGCACGCCGGCACCTTCGCGGCGCCCCCCGATTTCGAGCCGGGCAAGAAGAAGGCCCATCCCCTGGAGCGATTCTTCGCCACCTTCGACCGGCCGGGCGAGGCCAAGAGTCTTTATCATCTCTTTGAAACCGCGCGGGTTCTCACTTTTCTCAAACGCGAACTGCCCGGCTTGATGCGCCAGGCCACGCAGCTCATGCCGCGTCTGCCGACCGCATCCGAGAAATCCGATGCGCCCAATCTGCTGGAGCGGTTGCAGCTGGGTCTGCTGCGTGATCAGTGGCCCGAGCCCGGACTGGATGGCCGCATCGATCGCGCCGTGGAACTGCTCAAAATCTGCCGGGACGAGGCCACGGACAACCGACCCAGCCTGGTCGCGGTTACTGAACTCATGGCCCAGCCCGATGCAGGCGAGGACTTTTCCCGAACCAGCCCGCTGCTGTTCCAGGGCTCACTCCTGCTCCAGGAGATGCGCAATTTGGGCATGAAGCAGCAGACCACCAGGGAACTGCGGATGATGCAGTCGCTCACCGCCAGGCTGCACGCCGGACAGGGACCGCC
>JBGSPP010000327.1:0-4091 GCA_041738515.1 Desulfobulbus sp. | reverse complement strand
GCCGGCAGCGTCAGCGGCCACATGGCGGCCCTGGCCCGCGAGTTCGGGGTACCGACCCTGATCAGCTCCCAGCCCGCCCTGGACCGGATCCCGGAGGGAACCGAGGTGACGGTGGACGCCTACACCGGCCGGGTCTACGAGGGCACGGTCGCCGAGCTGCTCAACGCCGTTCCCAAAAAAGACGCCCACATGAAGGGCACCCCGGTTTACGAGCAGTTGCAGCACATCGCCCGGCACATCGTGCCGCTCAATCTGGTCAACCCCGAGGCCCCCGAATTCAGCCCGGCCGGCTGCAGGACCCTGCACGACCTTGCCCGGTTCTGCCATGAATACTCCTACAAGGAGATGTTCCAGATCAGCGACCTGGCCTCCAAGTTCCACGGCTGGTCGCTCAAGCTCGACGCCGCCCTGCCCATGGACATCCATCTGATCGACCTGGGCAACGGCCTGGCCGAGGACGCCACGGTGCGCTGGAACGCGGTCAAGGTCGATCAGATCCGCTCCGCGCCCTTTCTCGCCCTGCTCCAGGGGATGCTCAACAAGGAGGTCCACGGCCTCGATCCCCGACCGGTCAACTTTTCCGGCCTGCTGTCGGTGATGAAGGAACAGAGCTTTGCCCCGGGCCAGGTGGGCGAACGGTTCGGCGATCGCAGCTACGCCATCATCGCCGACAAGTACCTCAACTTCAGCTCCCGGGTGGGGTACCACTACAGCGTTATCGACGTCTACTGCGGCGACACCATCAACAAGAACTATATCACCTTCACCTTCAAGGGCGGCGCCGCCGACTCGGTGCGCAAGAACAGGAGGGTCCGGGCCATCTCCCTGATCCTCGACCGGGAAGGGTTCAAGGTTAACGTCAAAGGCGACAAGGTCGATGCCCGGTTGCAGAAATACCCCAAATCGTACATCGAAACCAGGATGGACATCCTCGGCCGGCTGCTGATCTTCACCCGCCAGCTGGACATGCTGATGACCACCGAACAAAGCGTCGAGTGGGCGGCCGACAACTTCGTCGCCGGCAATTACAAGCTGGTGCCGCCGACGGCAAACGGCGAGCCTGAGGCCTTGGCCGAACAGGCCGCAGGCAATTGACCGCCTCCGGCGGCGCATCACACGAACTGTACGCCCGCGAGGGCCTGATTCCCTCAACGGGACAGGAGAAACACCATGAACACCCTGACGCTGCTCATTGTCATCCTCGGTTCCATCATCATCGGCCTGGTCATCGGCGTTCGCCTGCGGAACCGGAAGAAATGAACGGTCATGGCCGCATCCGGGCGAAACGCAACGTCCCAGCCCCGGCGCTACAGCGCATCGCGCCATCCCCTGATCGCACAACCCGAGCCAAGGTACAACCATGCAGGATAAAATAAAAAATTACCAATTGCTGCGAAAACTGCTGGCCGCAGGCTTCTTCGTCAGCGGCATCGTTCCGATCCTCCTGATTGCCGCCGGTTCGATTTATACCTACCGGGAGATGTCGATCAAGAATATTGAGGTGACCGCCCGCCAGGTGGTGGAAAACCGCAACGATGTCATCAACACCTTCCTCCAGAGCCAGGTCAATTTTCTCTCTACCCTGATCAACCTCTACCCGCTGGATCAGCTGAAGGATCCGGAGGGTCTGAAAAAACTGTTCCTTTCGATCAGCCACCAGGGCAAGGAGGGCGAGATCGTCGACCTGCAGTTGATCGACATCAGCGGCAAACAGCTGGCCTACGTGGGCCCCTACCAGGAGAAGGTCGAGGGCAAGCACTACAAGGATTCGGTCTGGTTCAACCAGGTGCTGGTGCGCGGCACCCATATCAGTGACATCTTCACCGGCTACCGCAACTACCCCCATTTCGTCATCGCCCTTACCGACCCGCTCAAGACCTACGTCCTGCGGGCGACCATCAACTCGGGCATCTTCAATTCGCTGCTCTACAGCGCCCAGATCGGCGCCAGCGGCGACGCCTTCATCCTCAACTCCAACGGCGAATTCCAGACGCCGAGCCTGCAGCGGGCCACCGCGCTCGATCCCCTGGAGGTCAAAATGCTCAGGCATCACCCGGACACCAATGTCGTCACCGACGGCGTCCATCTCTACGCCAGCAAATGGCTCAACGGCAACTTGTGGCTGCTGGTGGTCAAGACCCGAATTGCCGATTCCCTCGACAGTTTCAACACCTACCGCAACCGGATCCTCGGCCTGGTCGTCCTCATCGCCGGCCTGTTTCTGCTCTTCTCCATCGTGATCAGCCGTTTCATTGTCGCCCGTCTGGAACGCTCCGACCGGGAGCAGTCCGTACTCGACCAGCAGATGGCCCATATCGAGAAGATGGCCAATATCGGCCGACTGGCGGCCGGCATTGCCCACGAGATCAACAATCCGCTGCAGCTGATCCAGATGCAGGCCGGCTGGATTGAGGAACTGCTGGAGGAGGAACAGCCGGAGCACATCACCCACCTGGATGAGTACCGGACCTCGGTGGGCAAGATCAAGCACCACGTCAACCGGGCCGGCACCATCACCCACCGCCTGCTTGGCTTCTCGCGCAAGATCAGCGCCGAGTACGATGTCCAGGTCAACGAACTGCTGCGGGAGACCATCTCCTTCCTCGAGAACGAAGCCCAGAGCAACAACATCACCCTCAACCTCCAGTTCGACGAAAACCTGCCCACGGTGCGCACCGATGGCTCCCAAGTGCAGCAGGTGCTGCTCAACCTGATCGAGAACGCCCTCGATGCCGTCGGTTCGGATGGCCAGATCGACATCATCACCGCCAAGACCAGGGATACCCTGCTCATCCAGATTGGCGACAACGGCCCAGGCATCAAGCCGGAATTGATACACAAACTGTGGGAGCCGTTCTTCACCACCAAGGAGCCAGGCAAGGGCACTGGCCTTGGGCTCTCCATCTGCAGCGACATTGCCCATAAACTGGGCGGGACGATCACGGCGGAAAACAAGCCCCAGGGCGGCGCCCTGTTCACCCTCAAACTGCCGCTCAGGGGATAACAACCACCAGGCGCCGCGGTTTTCGACCAGTTTCGGGGCTGACTTGCGGGGGCGTGCCGTCGGCACGCCCCTTTTTTTTGTCGCCCAAGGCTTGCCGGCATCGGCCCCTGTCACCTGCGCCACACAATCCGGAAAAAATCGCTGCGCCTGTCACCGAACCTATACACTCCTCTTTATCACATAATATCGGCATGTTGCCCTGATCGCGACCGGCCTCGTCACCGAATTCACACATCCCCTTCCGCGACTCTCCTGTGACCGCCCCCCGGACAGAACCGCCCCTGGTATCATAGTCTTTTATAATTGTTATCAATTTTTCTTTATCCAGCGCCCGTTCCCGGTCTGGCCCCGGATTTGCTCTACCAAGGGTGGAAACACGCTGTTCCCCTTCGTGCCGGAGACCCCTGGTGGATCATGAGCAACGGACTGAAAAGCAACCTCTCGCCCAACGATCTCGAGTACCTCAGCCTGGAGCAGGCGGCGAACATCTGCTGTGTTTCCGACGAGCGGTTCGCCCGGTGGATCGAGAAAGGCGCCGTGCCGGTCATCGACCATGGCGGCCGCCGGCTGATCCGTTCCCACGACCTCATCCAGCACCTCATCCGCCACAACATCCCCATCCCCGACCGGCTGCTGCAGGGGAACATCAAAAAAATCCTGTTCATCCTGGTCGGCGAGACCGTGCCCCCGAGCGTTACCTCGGAAATCATCTGGGCGCTCTACCGGCTGCGGAAACAGACCCAATATATTTTTGATTTTGTCCGCTACGACGAGAACATCGAGCTGAAAATCATCACCTTCGGACCGGACAGCATCGTCCTCTTGCAGGGCGACAGCGCCGATCAGGAACCGCTCCGGGCGATCAGGAAGATGGCCAACGGCACCACCCCGGTCCATTGCCTGGCCATCGACCGGCCCATCGATCTCGACCTGTTGTGCAACCCATGAGGGGCTGGCAGCGATGAACGGACAGACTCCCATTTTCGACGCAGACCAGGGCAGACCGCGGACCACGGCCGGAATCGACGCCGGCTCGGGCAGCAGGTCTCCCCGGTTGCGGTGCTGGTGCGCGGGCCGCCTCCGTCTG
>JBGSPP010000390.1:0-8080 GCA_041738515.1 Desulfobulbus sp. | reverse complement strand
GCGGATGGAGTTGATGCGCTGGCTGATGGCAATGGTCGACGGCAGGCTCGGGCGGAGGAGCTTGACGACCTCCTTAACGATGAAGCCGGGATCCAGGGGGACGCGCTCGCTGTCCTGCTGGCGACTGAAGGCGAGGATCTGTTTGACCAGGCTAGTCGCCCGGTTGCTGGCCTCAAGCACACGGTCGAGATCCTGGGAGAGGGCCGAGCCGGGCTGGCAGTCCTCCCGGGCCATCTCGGCATAGCCGATCACCGCCCCGAGGATGTTGTTGAAGTCGTGGGCGATGCCGCCGGCCAGGGTGCCGATGGCCTCCATCTTCTGAGCCTGCTGAAGCTGGTCCTGCAGCTTCTCCCGCTCCGCCTCCGCCTGCGTGCGCTCGGTGATGTCCTGCCCGATTGCCAAAACACCGACAGTGCGGCCTTCTTTGTCCTTGAGGGTTTTGTTGTACCATTCCACCAGAATTAGCCGGCCGTCTTTGGCAACGATAGGATTCACATTCCCACTCGTGTGGATATCGGCCACAGTGTTTTGGAAAAGGGGTTTGATGGTACGATCGATTTCCGGCGTCAAAAATGTCTCGAACCAGTCCATCCCTTTGACTTCAACGAGAACATAGCCGACCAGTTGTTCCATGTAGGGGTTGAATCGAACGATGCGACCCTGGGTGTCCAACACGAGAACAATTACCTGGGCAGTTTCGATCAGGCTTTCGGAGAAGTCACGTTGTTCTCGCAGCGCCTCTTCATTCTGCTTGCGCTCGGTGATGTCCCAGTTGGTACCAATCATGCGGAGAGGCTTGCCGTCGGCATCGCGGAGAACCATCGCCAGAGCCTGGATGTGGCGCACCGTGCCATCGGGCCAGACCACGCGAAACTCGGTGCCGAACTCCTTCTCGCCGCGCAGGGCCATTGCCACTTCCTGATCGCACCGGGAGACATCCTCGGGATGGACGCCGGCACGCCAGTAATCGTAGACCCCGCCGAAGGCATGCCGGATGATGCCGTAGAGGGCGTACATCTGCTCATCCCACCGCAGTCGGTTTTGGACGAGGTCATATTCCCACACGCCGACGCCACCGGCCTTCGTCGCCAGTGATACACGCATGGATGCCTCCTTGAGCGCCTCCTCCGCCTTCTTGCGCTCGGTGATGTCACGCCCTATCCCAAGAACGCCTACGAGGTTTCCATCGGTGTCGAACATAGGCGTTTTTATCGTTTCAAGAAAAACCGTATACCCATCGTCGGCATCGGTGATCTGTTCCTCGTTCCTGCTTATGCCACCGACAGCCAATGCTTTTCGGTCATACTCACGAAAAGAGTCCGCCATCTCTTCATCGACAAAGTCATAGTCGGTTTTGCCGCGGATCTCCGTTTCGCTGGCTCCAAAAAACCGTTCAAACCTTTTATTGCAGGACAGATAGACCCCGTCGGTATCTTTAAGCCAGATAAGGTCAGGGATGGTATTCACCAGCGTGCGGGAGAGTGACTCGCTCTGTCTGAGTTCTTTCTCCGCCTCTTTGCGCTCGGTGATGTCCTGCAAAGAACCGACAAGTCGAATAATCCGACCCTTTTCGTTGCGCTCCGCTTTTCCCCGGGCAACGCATTGCCGAATCATCCCATCCGTGCGGATGGCGCGAAGCTCAAGCTCGTAAGGTGTGCCATCGGATATGCACATTTCGACGGCAGCCCACAAGGGCTCCATGTCATCTGCCACATAAATGCCAGGGTGCTCTGCAAGCGAAGGAGCGCCGAATGCGGGATCTCGCTGGAATATGCGAAAGAGTTCCTCCGACCAGCGCGTACAGTCTGTATCAATATCCCATTCCCAGCTACCTATGTTGGCAATATGCTCCGTGCGGGCCAGCATCGTGAGGTTCCGCTGTAGCACCTCGTCCGCCCGCTTACGTTCAGTGATGTTGCTCAGCACACAGCGGCACACTGGCTCGCCATCTTCCTCTTGAGCGGCAGTTACTGTCAGCTGCGCCCAGAAGGGCGTGCCGTCGGGTTTGACCAGTCGCAGCTCACATTGCTGAGACTCGACTGTTTCAAAAAGCTGTTTGCGGTGCAGGAAGTAGATGTCCTGATCCTCTTTGAGGATGAAACGGGAGATCGGCTGCTTGATCAGATCGCCGCGAACCATACCCAGCAGAGTGGCGGCGGTGAGGTTGGCCTCGAGGATCAGTCCCTTTTCAGAAAGGGTGCAGTAGCCCACCGGGGCCAGATCGTAGAGGTCAAAATAGCGTGCCCGCCCGGCTTCGATCTCGGCCTGGGCTCTGCGCAGCTCCTCGTTCTGCATCTCCAGTTCGACCTGGTGCACCCTGAGTTCGTGGAGCATCTGCTCGATTGCTTCAGGCGTTTGCGCGGACAGGGAGATCGGCGCCATGGCCAGGGCCTGCTCCTCAGCCCGTTTTCTCAGCGTTGTTGAGTCGGTGGAGGTCTGCCCAGAGCTTTGCTGGCTGTCGCTCATAGACCCTCCTCCCCGCTTTGTTGCCCGGTAACATCTAGGGCGGCGCAGGTGATTCCGACGACGGCGCCAGCACCATCGCGCAACGGTTCGATGGCCAGGTCATGCACAAAGGTTTTGCCGTTAAGAGTGATTCGGACAATTTCCCGGGCGCCTTTTCCGCTTGCCAGCACCTGTTGTTTGATGGCAGTCAGTATGGCGGCCTCCTCTTGCGGCAGCAGGTCGGCGTCGGTCTTGCCGATGATCGGAACAGCTACTACTGCAGGGTTGGGGGTGTGAATCCAAGTGTACCGAAGGTTCAAGTCCTGATTGAAAACAGAAATGGAAGTAGCGCTGAGAGCTATCCGCATTCGTTCCTCGTTCATGCGCAGTTCCTCCTGCAGTCTTCGCGACTTGGTGATGTCCACAAAGGTGAGCACCGCACCGTCGATGACGTTATCCATGGTGCGATAGGGCTGGATGCGCATGGTGTACCATCGGTCCTCGGCAGTTTGTACGTCGAGTTCCTTGGGGATCAAGGTATCGAGTACCGTCTTGATGTCCGCCGTCAGGCTCTCATGGTCCGACAAGTTGGAGACGATGTGGCCCACGAATCGCCCTATATCGCTCTGGATCAGGTTGATGATTCTGGTGGCGGCAGGAGTGAAGCGCAGGAGGCGCAACTGATGGTCCACAAAAACAGTGGCGATGCCGGTGCCGGCCAGCAGATTATTCATGTCGTTGTTGGCTCGCGACAGGTCGGCCACCTTGGTTTGCAGCTCGGCATTGACCGTGGCCAGTTCCTCGTTGACTGATTGCAGCTCTTCCTTTGATGTCTCCAGTTCTTCGTTGGTTGACTGCAGCTCTTCGTTCACAGACTGCATCTCTTCATTGGATGATTTCAGCTCTTCGTTGGCAGTCTCCAGTTCTTCGTTGGCGGATTGTAGATATTCCTCCTTTGCGTGCAGTTCCTGCTTCAGCGCTGAGATGCGGGTGTTGGTATCTTCGCTGGCTGGCTCTTCTGGTGACGGTGCCTGCTCATGGATCACTTGCGCCTGCGCCTGCTCTAAAATCACCAGGAACAACAGCAGCTCTGGGGAAGTCGATGGGGCGGTGGCCACCGGACGGACAATCAGGTTGACGGTGGTGAAATCGCCGTTGGTTTTCACCCGCAGTCCCGGGCACAGCACTCTTTCCCTGGTTTGCGCGACTTTGTGCAGTGCCGTGGTCAGGTCGCGCCGCAATCCATCCCTGGCCATCTTCAAAATGTTGCTGGTTCCGCTCTCGCCGGGGGCGGGCTCTAGGTACATGCCGGTTCGCCCGTGGAGATAGAGGATGTCGCCCTGGCCGTTCACCAGCGCCCCGGCCTGGACCACCTGCTGTAGAAGGGCCTGTTCGGTCATTTCGCGCAGTGGCAGTTTCTTGAGGTCCGCTGTCTTTCCGGCGGCATGCGGCAGAGCCACATCAACCGCGGTCATGGGTGGCAGGGACCGGCCCAGGCCAGCGCGTCCGGCGCCGAGCAAGTCTTCCTTGCGCAGGTAGATCTTCTGTTTGCGCCCCTGGGTGGCAAAGAGATTCTGAAACTCGCCCACGGTTTCGGAGGTTCCCAGAAAGAGAAAACCGCCCGGGTTCAGAGCGTAGTGGAAGAGCGGGATGACCTTTTTCTGCAGATCACCATCCAGGTAGATCAGCAGGTTGCGGCAGCTGATCAAGTCTAGTTTAGAAAAGGGAGGATCCTTATTGACGCTTTGCTCCGAAAAGACCAGCATATCGCGAATGCTTTTGTGGATGCGGTAGGCGCCCTCGCCCGGTTCGACCGCGAAAAAGCGCGTCAGTCGCTCCGGCGTGAGGTCGACGGCGATGGAGATCGGATAGATGCCGGCACGAGCCTCGGCAATGGCTCGGCTGTCGATGTCGGTGGCAAAGACCTGCACCTTGAAACTGCGTTTCATTGCCACCTGGCGCTCGGCCAGCAAGATGGCCAGGGAATAGGCCTCCTCGCCGGTGGAACAGCCCGGCACCCAGATCCGGATTGTGGCGTTATCCGGTTTGCCAGCAAAGAGTTTGGGGATGACCTGCTCTTCAAGGGCCTTAAAGGCTTCGGGGTCGCGGAAGAAAGAGGTCACTCCGATCAGCATGTCGCGGAACAGGGCATCCACCTCCTCGGGAGCCTGCTGGATGAACTTGACGTAGCCGTCAATGGCTTCGATCTGATGCACGGACATGCGCCGTTCGATGCGCCGCTGGATGGTGGAGAGCTTGTACTGGGAAAAGTCGTGGCCGGTCTGGGTGCGCAGCAGTACAAAGATCTTGTTCAACGCGCTCTCGGTCTTGGGGGGCGGCTTGGCGGGCAAGGGCGGCTTGCCAAAGGCATGTGTGGTGTAGGCGATGAGTTGGGCTGCCATCTCGTTCGGCGGCAGCTCGTAGTCCACCAGGCCCGTGGCGATGGCGCTGCGCGGCATGCCGTCGTATTCGGTGGACTCCGAGTTCTGGACCATGACCATGCCGCCCTCGCCCTTGATGGCCCGTATGCCTAAAGTCCCGTCGCTGCCGGTGCCCGAGAGCACCACGCCGATGGCCCGCTCGTGCTGGTCCTGGGCTAGCGACCGGAAGAAGAAGTCGATGGGCATGCGCTGGCCGCGCGGGGCCGTGGGTTCGAGCAGTTGCAGCGTGCCGTTCAAAAAGGCCATGTCACGATTGGGGGGGATGATATAGGTACAGTTGGGTTGCACCGTCATGCCGTCTTCGACCTCGAACACCTGCATGCGAGTGTAGCTCCGGATCAGATCGGCCAGAATGCTTTTGTGATCCGGGGCCAGGTGCTGCACCAGCACAAAGGCCATACCCAGGTCAGTGTCCGCGGGAATGCCGGAGAAAAAGGCCTCAAAAGCCTTCAGCCCCCCCGGCAGAAGCCCCGATGCCAACAGAAGTGGTGCCGAGAAATTGGACACGCCATTGAGTGGAAAATCTGCTACCAGTAACGGTCAAGAAAGGGCCAAACCAAGGATCAGACAATGGGAAAAGGAACCATGAGGGTACATCTTCGGCGACCTGCACGCGCGAACCCGAGCCGCATTCCAAGAACGTTGTGCTTCTACGTAACTCTGCTGTCCCTGCTGTTGATCACAGGATGAACTGCACTCTCCCCTCGCGTTAAATTCATTGTGACGTTCAGGGTTGACCGCACCAAAGCATACGTTTGTATTTAACCACTACCCTACCCCCGATGATCCATGCTGTTCCGTGGAATGAGGTCCGGCCAATCTTTATCTCGTAATCGGGTAATACATCGCTATTATGGGTGTAGATCATGCTCGGGTATGGTATTGGCCGGGTGGGAAACAACCGATGAAACAGTATCCGATAAATGCCTCCTAACACAATCACCGCGCCAAGAAAAAACACAATCTAAAGAATTCATGACAACAATCGCCCGCTGGCTTTTCTCTCTCTTCCTTGTACTCAGTCATACTGTTGCCCCGTGTTCGCTCCAGGCACAAACCGAGACGGAGAACGAACTTAGTGTAACTATGATCGACGTCAACTCTAGCGGAATGCAGGGAGACGCACATTTGATCCAAGTCTCTGGTGGCAAAACCATTCTAATTGACGCAGGAGCTGCTAGATATGCTAAGACAAAACTCATTCCAGCTCTTAAAAAGAGAGGTATTAAGCATCTTGATGCCGTGTTCATCAGTCATCCACATCTTGACCATTATGGAGGGCTTGATTTCCTGCTGAAGTCTGGCATAAAGATTTCGGTCATTTACCTTGACAGTATCGGAAAGGAATGGTTCGCACGAGAGTGGTGGGGGGGAAAGATTGAGGACATCCAAGCCATTCAGGACACCGCGAGGCAACTTGGAGTAGTAATTAAGGAGCATTCGGAGTGGCAAGAGTTCACATTGAATGATACTTATAAGCTTCGGAAAATCCTTTGTTTGCGTTCACTTGTACCTGGTGACGCGAAGGATGTAGGTGATGTTAATGATATGTCCTTGGTCGCCGCTTTGATGAGGAAGGATCGGTCCTTAATCCTTTATACAGGAGATATTAATAATGGTGCTGCAAACAGACTCAAGGCCGACAACCTCCTGAATTTCCCTTGCGAGATTTTGAAATTCCCTCATCATGGTGCAGAATCGTGGGGTGGCGAGGATATTCTTAAAAGAGTTGCACCAAAGATTATCCTGTATCCCGTGCCAGCAACCCTTTGGAATACGCCCCGGTGCGCCCGTTCAAGGGAATTGGCACAAAAACTCGACGCACAGATTTATTCTAACGCCGAAGATGGCGAGGTAGTCATTAATTTCTCGCATGAAGGTACGTTTACCGTCAAGACTGATCGTATCAGCATCAAGCAATAACACAAAGACGTGGCAATTCAATATGGGGCGATCAATTGGTTTAACTAACTCTATTAAATCACATTTGAACCTGATGCGGGTTTAACGCTCACACCTTTTCGAAGTGATAGCCAACCCCTGATCTCATTTGCAAACTGTAGTCAGGAAGGTATTCAATCAAACTCGCGGCACTGCCTGGGTCGGGCCAGGTGGATGGAGCAGCGCCGGCAGGGCAGGCCGTCCGCGAGCAGGACGCAGGCGCCGTCGGCCCTGGTTTTGAAGGTGTTCCTGCCTTGCAGGTAGCGCCGCCGGACCTCGCCGTCGCTGATCGCAAAATGGCGGGCCATGCGGTTGATGTCCGCGGCGTCAAGCAGCAGGGACGAACCGGCAAGGCGATAGCAGCAGTATCCGGGACAGGAGGTGCAGGAGATCCTGTCGTGAACCAGAATGGTGGTGTCGATGATCGGAGCAGGCGGGACAATCGCCCCGGTCATTCGCGGAATTCCCTGGAATCAACCTCGTAGCGGCGGATAAGCCGCTGAAAGGCCTGCCGTTCCATGCCGCAGGCCCGGGCCGCCACGGTGATATTGCCGCCCGAGGTCTTCAAGGCCTCGGCAAGAAAGGCGGCGTTGAACCGTTCCAGCAGCTGCGCCTTGGCCTCCTTATAGGTCATGGCTCCCCACTGGCTGGCGTCGCCCTCGACAATTCCCCGGCACTGGCCGTCCTGCTCGTCGCAGAGATCAAAAGGGCCAACGGCATCCCCCTGGGCGAGCAGCACCGCCCGGTTGACCGCGTTCTGCAGTTCGCGCACGTTGCCCGGCCAGGTGCGCCGCATCAGGCACTGCATGGTCTGATCGCTGAACTCCAGGGGACCGCGGCCGTACTCGCGGCAGTAGCGCTCGAGAAAATGCTGGGCCAGCAGCGGGATGTCGGACACCATCCGGACCAGGCCGGGCATGGTCACGGTCATCACGTTGAGGCGATAGAACAGGTCCTCGCGGAACTCGCCGCGCTTGATCTTGGCCTCCAGATCCTGGTTGGTTGAGGCCACCACCCGCACATCGACCGCATAGGTGCGGTTCTGCCCCAGAGGCTGGATTTCTTTCTCCTGAAGCACGCGCAGCAGCTTGGTCTGGACGCTCACCGGGATGTCGGCGATCTCGTCAAGGAAGATGGTCGACCCCTCGGCCTCGACAAAGAGCCCTGTTTTGTCACGATCAGCCCCGGTGAAGGCGCCCCGCCGATACCCGAACAACTCGCTCTCCAGAATCTGCTCGGGCAGGGCCGGACAG
>JBGSPP010000277.1:0-4354 GCA_041738515.1 Desulfobulbus sp. | reverse complement strand
GTCGATCTTGAAAACCAGAATATGCTGATATTTCCGCAACTGTTCCCGAAAAACGGAGGGGTGCAGGGCATGCGGCGGGCATCCGGGGGCAAGGCCATAGCCGGGACAGCGTTGCGGAGCACCACATAAGGCGGCAAATCGATCTTCCACGACCAGAGACGCCGCCGGGATGATCACCGCCGCTGTCGCCCCCAGCGATTGGGCCTGAGCCACCAATCCTTCCATGATGCTCATCTCTGGTTGCATGGCCGCTCTCTGTAATCACGTAGCGGCGGATTTAACTCCCTGAACGAAATCATCGATTTGTTACCACAGCCTTACTGCACACGGCCTTGTTCTTGGTTTCGATGGGATGGCTGCGGCAATACGCCTCGCGGTTCTGTTGAAAGGCAAGCAGATGCGGGCTAATCGTCTTGCCGGTCAGCTCTGCCCCAAAATCTCCAGGTTGCGCCCGAGAGGGTGCGGCAAACAGTTGTTCAAGAATCTGCTGCCCGATTTCGGCACGGTAGTGGGAATGCTCCCAGTAGTGCTGCATCGCATCTTTGCCGGTCGCCTGGGGCACTGCCTCGGTGGTAATGGCGTTGAATCCGGAAAAATCCATCAGGCGGATGTCGCAGCCTTCCTGCCGGCGGGTATCGACCAGCAGCGCCAGCTGCTGTTTCCAGCGATCCAGGTCCTGCCAGTTGGATTCCCAATAGGAGAGTTCGGCCAGGGCATGCACCGGGTGGAAGAAGAAACGAAAGGCCGTTCCCTTCGCGCAGTGGTCTCGGGTTACGCCCTCCAGCAGCTGCATGGCGACCTGGACGCTCGCCGGATTGCCTTGGGGATCGCCCCGGTTGATGATCTTGTCAAAGGCCGTGGAGACGCCGCCCTCATCGGCCATGATGTAATCCAGGCACCGCTCCGGCTTCTGCCCGAAGGTGGCCAGGATCGCCTCGCATTTCCGCGCCGCGGGATCAACGAGGATCCTGATCGCGTCTGTGGTCATGGTGAGCGACAGCGACCGTTTCAGGTTCAGCAGCAGGCGCTTGACCGGCCCAGCCGTGACCAGCTCCGGCTTGAGATCGGAGTTGCCGGACTTCTCCCGAAACTGCCAGCCGTAGTCCAGACCCCAGACGACCAGTTGCGGCTGGTGAAAGGCGCTGGTATGGCGGAGCATGTTGATCGCGTCGCCGAGCGAGGCGCCGCTGATGGCGAGATTGAGCACCCGCTTGCCCTTGAGCGCGTCGGTCTGGGCGGGCAGGCCGATCTCCGAGCGCGAACTGCCCAGGAGCACGACCTCGGGCCGGTAGCGGGAGGCGGCAAAGGTCTTGGCCCAGGGCACGATCTTCTGCTGCGGCGGGCTTGGCCGCTGAAGCAGGGCCGTGTCCCACTGGTGAGTGTAGTAGGGATCGACCAGGTAGTTGAAGGCGACTGCGCCGACCATGCACAGCGCGGTGGTCAGGCCCAGGGCCAGGAAGTAGGAGCGGAAGCGGATGGAGGAGGAAGTCGTCATAGCTTTTCAGAACTGCGCGTAGATGAAATCCTGGGGCTTGTCCATGCACAGGATGCACAGGGCCAGGAGAATGCCTGTTGCCACGCCCCAGCGCACACTGGGCGACCACTGCACCGGCAGGAGGGAGACGGAGGCGGGTTTGTTTTCAAACCGGCTTTCCAGGTGGAGGATGATCTCGTTGGTGTTGGGCAGCAAGAAGGCGATGCAGGCGGCCAGGGCCAGCATGCCGGCGCCGAAGGGATCGACGGCCGCAAGCGAGAGGCCGTGGACGCCGACCATGCCGGCCAGGAGGTCCAGGGCCGATCCCACATTGGCGGCCCGGAAAAAGCACCAGGCCACCAGCACTGCGACAAAGGTCAGGACCCGATTGGCCAGCATCGTCAAGGACCCGGCCGGTTCGGGCCGGTCGCCCCGCAGGGCGCGCCAGCCGTGCTGGATGCACAGGTACAGGCCGTGCAGGCCGCCCCAGATGACGAAGGTCCAGTTGGATCCGTGCCAGAGTCCGCCCAGGAGCATGGTCAGAAGCAGGTTGCGATAGCGCGCCCACTGTCCGCTGCGGTTGCCGCCCAGAGGGATGTACAGGTAATTGCGAAGAAACCGGGACAGGGAGATGTGCCAGCGCAGCCAGAACTCGCTGACGCTCGCCGCCTTGTAGGGCGAATTGAAGTTGAACGGAATCTGCAGGCCGAACAGGCGCGACACCCCGATGGCCATGTCGGAATAGCCGGAGAAATCGAAGTAGAGCTGGAAGCTGTACGCAACGACCCCCAGCCAGGCCTGGAGCAGCTGGGGATGGTCGCTGCCGAAGGCGATATCCACCATGGGGACCAGATTGTCGGCAATGAGCAGCTTCTTGGCCATGCCGAAGGCAAACAGGGTAAGGCCGACGGCAAAATTGGCGCCATGCACCCGGTAGTTGGCCGCGTCGGCGAACTGCGGCATCATATCCTTGTGATGCAGCACCGGGCCGGCGACAATGTAGGGAAAGTAGGAGGTGAAGAGGGCGTAGTGGAGGAAATCGAGCGCTTTGACCTTGTCGTAATAGGCGTCAACCAGGATCGACAGCTGGGTGAAGGTGAAGAAGGATATCCCGATGGGCAGCAGGATGTTGACCAGGGGGATCTCCTGGGAGGCGATACCGTTGATTGAGGTGATGAAAAAATTGATGTACTTGAAGTAGCCCAGCAGCCCCAGATTGAACGCCACCCCCGCCATCAGCCATCCCTTTTTCCGTGACGGCCCAGCTGCGAGGATGCGGGTGCAGACAACATAGTTGCATCCCATGGACAGCAGCAGGATGGGCAGGAAACGGACATCCCATGAACCATAGCAAAAGAACGAGGCGCCCAGCAGCCACAGGGCGGCGCCCTTGCTGCTGGTGCGGCCGATGAGGTAATATCCCAGCAGGGTGATGGGCAGAAAGAGGAGAAGGAAAGAAAATGAGTTGAATATCATCGGTTACCTGCAGGGGTAAGGGAACAAGGACAAGGGTCTGGTCAATGGTTGCACAGGCTGTTTCATGGAGCCCTTGATGGCCTGCCCGGCCAGCAACGGGGTGGTTGCCAGGTGATCCTGCCACCGAGGCCTGCGCGCGGCAGTCCTCGGCGGCGGACTGTTCCGGCGTAAGACGGTCCGGAGGAATGGTTGCTCAGCCAAGATTTTTCAGGGCGAATTCCCAGTTGATCAGCTTGTCGAGCACTGCCGCGACATGGTCGGCCCGCCGATTCTGGTAATCGAGATAATAGGCATGCTCCCAGACGTCAACGGTCAACAGCGGTTTCAGCCCTGCTTTCAACGGATTGTCGGCATTGGCGGTTTTCACGACTTTGAGTTTGTCGCCATCCAGCACCAGCCAGGCCCAGCCGCTGCCGAACTGCGAGACCGCGGCGGCGGCCAGTTCCTGGTTACAGGCCTCGACGCTGCCAAATGAGGCCTCGATCTTCTGTTTCAGCGCCGCAGGCGGTTCGCCGCCGCCTTTGGGCGCAAGGCTCTGCCAGTAGAAGGTGTGGTTCCAGATCTGGGCGGCATTGTTGAAAATCGCGGTCTTCTCGGCCACGCCCGCGGTGGCGGTGATGATCTGCTCCAGCGGCATCTCGGCAAATTCCGTGCCCGCGACCAGTTTGACGAGGTTGTCGACATAACCCTTGTGATGCTTGCCGTAGTGGAAAGCGATGGTGTTGGCCGTGATCACCGGGTCCAGGGCGTTGTCGGCATACGGCAGGGGCGGCAGGGCAAGGGTCGCGGCTGCCCCGGCGTGTGTGGGGAAGCCCCCCATCACCAGGGTGGCAACGGTTCCGGCCGAGGCCAGGAGGAAGGTGCGGCGATCGAGGGCGGGGTTGGGAACGGTCGTGTCGCTGGTGTGCATGGGGGCCTCCGTACGGTTGGTGGGGACATGGCCCGAAGGGGATGCGACCCGCGGGTCCGGCAGGGCGGCGCACTGATTCGGGCAAGGTTTGAGAATTGATCCTACCGTATTTTTTTGATGATTTCCCTGAATTCTTTGCAGCGTGTCGCAGACAGCTGCTCGTCTTGGGGCAGATCGACGTTGCAAACAGCAATCCTGGCCGCAGGGCAGGCAAGGAGGGAATCGATGCGGGATGAGGCAAGCAGGGACACGAGCGGGGGCACGAGGCCCGCGGACAGCGGCGCAGCCGCACAGGGGCGGCCGGGCGAGGTCATGGGCGGCAGCCTGTTTGTCGATCTCCCGGACGGCCGGGCCGGGGAGGAGCTGTTCGAGCAGCTGCTGGCCCGCCCAGGCCTCCGCATTGAGCGGATCGTCTCCACCGGGCAGGCGAGCCCGCCGGGCAGCTGGTTCGATCAGGAGCAGGCCGAATGGGTGGTGCTGCTCAGCGGCGCGGC
>JBGSPP010000260.1:0-2926 GCA_041738515.1 Desulfobulbus sp. | reverse complement strand
CTGGCCGGCATCCTCGCGGGTCCGCAGGAGGAGAACATCCTCGCGGTCTACGGTCGCCTCGGTTGCCGCCTGCTTGAGCGCCAGCACCAGGACGAGTGGGCGGCCCTGCTGCTCGAGCGCGGCTAAGGTACCGCTCAGGCGAGCATGGTTCGCCAGTCCAGTTCCGGGAAGGTGCGGTGGAGCAGGTGGTCGTCATCCACCAGGTCGATCTCGGCAGCGGCAAAGGTCCGCCGGGCAATCGGCAGCACCAGGGCGGGCGGGGTGACAACGTCGTCCCGGCCGATGACGATGCGGGTGGGGATGGTGATCTTCTCCGGCGGCGGCACGAACTCGGCAAAGTTGAGCGCCGGCGCCAGCAGGATCAACCGTTCGCACTGTTCCGGCGCGCGGATGGCGTGGCAGGTGGCCATCAGGCCGCCGAAGCTCGACCCCACCAGCACCAGGCGGGCCTGGCCCCGGCACTGGGCCGCCAGCTGCTCCAGGCGATCCTCCAGGCTGCCGTGGTAATTTTGCAGCAACATGTTCGGGAAATGGCGGGCGAACCATTGCGCCTTGGTGCCCTGGATGGACGAATCCAGGCCGTGGAGAAACATGGGGATGGCTGGCATGGGACCTCTCCGTATCGGGTTGTGAGCAAACCGGGCATTGTACCACGGCGAGCCAAGAACGCAACTCGTTGATCCGCCTGAAAGAATGAACCATGGACAAATCACCGGCCCTGCGGTATATTCGCGAGGCTGTTTCCGCGGACCGCTTTCTCCCCGAACGCCGGCCCGCTTTTTTTGTCCGTCCGATCCCGGGCGGCGTCCCATCGAACCACAGGCAACCGACGTGAGCACTCCGCAGCACAAGGAAATTCTGAAACGCCGCACCTTTGGCATCATCAGCCACCCGGACGCCGGCAAGACCACCCTCACCGAAAAGCTGCTGCTCTTCGGCGGCGCCATCCAGATGGCGGGCGCGGTCAAATCGCGCAAGACTTCCGTCCACGCCACCAGCGACTGGATGGCCATCGAGCGCGAGCGCGGCATCTCGGTCACCACCTCGGTGATGAAGTTCAATTACCGCGACTACGAGATCAACCTGCTCGACACCCCCGGCCATCAGGACTTCTCCGAAGACACCTACCGGGTGCTGACCGCGGTGGACTCGGCCCTGAGGGTGATCGACAGCGCCAAGGGTGTCGAGGCCCAGACCACCAAGCTGATGGAGGTCTGCCGGATGCGCAACACCCCGATCATCACCTTCATCAACAAGCTCGACCGCGAGGGCCTGGAGCCGCTGGACATCCTCGCCGACATCGAGGAGAAGCTGCAGATCGAGTGCGTGCCGCTTAGCTGGCCGATCGGCATGGGCAAGGGCTTCAAGGGCGTCTACGACCTGCACCGCAAGCAGATCACCCTGTTCACCCCCAGCCAGGACACCCGGCCCGAGGACTGCGTCGTGGTCCAGGACCTGGCCGATCCGCTGCTGGATGAACTGATCGGCAACTACGCCGCCAACCGACTGCGCGAGGACATCGAGCTGCTCCAGGGCGCGGCCAACCCCTTCGACTACGACCAGTACCTCAAGGCCGGGCAGACGCCGGTCTTCTTCGGCAGCGCCATCAACAACTTCGGCGTGCGCGAACTGCTCGACGCCTTTGTCGAGCTCTCGCCCCCGCCCGGGCCGCGGCCCACCCTGACCCGCATGGTCGACCCGGAGGAGGAGAGCTTCAGCGGCTTCACGTTCAAGATCCAGGCCAACATGGACCCGGCCCACCGCGACCGGATCGCCTTTTTCCGCATCTGCTCGGGCAAGTTCACCCGGGGCATGAAGGTCATGCACCATCGCCTGGGCAAGGAGATGAACCTGAGCAACGCCACCGTGTTCATGGCCCAGGAGCGCTCCCACATCGACGAGGCCTGGCCCGGCGACATCATCGGCATCCACAACCACGGCACCATCAAGATCGGCGATACCTTCACCGACAAGGAAGAGCTCAAGTTCACCGGCATTCCCAACTTCGCCCCCGAGCATTTCCGCCGGGTGGTGCTGCAGAACCCGCTGAAGATGAAGCAGCTGCAGAAGGGCCTGGTGCAGATGGCCGAGGAGGGCGCGGTGCAGGTCTTCCGGCCGATCGTGGGCAACGACTACATCCTCGGCGCGGTGGGCGTGTTGCAGTTCGAGGTGACCATGACCCGGCTCAAGGACGAGTACGGGGTCGACGCCACCTACGAGCCGCTGGGCTACACCCTGGCCCGCTGGGTCTCCTGCGACAACAAGCAGCAGATGCGCGAGTTCGAGAAGAAAGCCCAGTTCAACCTGGCCCTGGACGCCGAAGGGCACCTCACCTACCTGGCCGAGGGCAGCTGGCGGCTGGCGCACACCCAGGACCTGTTCCCGGACGTGGTCTTCCACAAGACCCGAGAATCGGTGTGAGCAGGCCCCTGACCGCCAGGCAGCGCCCAACCTGCTGACTTGCCACTGGCGGCCCGCTGCCCATGATAGTGCTCATCCATCTGCCCATGGCCAAGGCCGGCGAGCCACCCGCGGGCATTGCCCTGCTGGCGGGGGCGCTGCGTCATCACCATATCCCCTGCACTCTCTGGGACGCCAACCTGGAGGGGCAACAGTATCTGCTTGGCCGGGAGGTCGAACCGGCTGATACCTGGTCGCGGCGGGCCCTGCGCCACCGGGACGAGCACCTTGCCGCCCTGCGCTCGCCCGCGCTCTACCTATCGCCCGACCGCTACCGACGCACAGTCCTGGACCTGAACCGGGCCTTGGAACTGGGGGCCGGCTCGCACCCGGCCCTGAACATCAGCCTGGCCAACCTGCAGGACACGGGATGCAACCCGCTCGAGAGTCGCGACCTGCTGCGGATGGCGGAAGCGTTCGAGCGCGACCTCTTCTTCCCCTGGTTCAACCTGCGCTTGCCGGCGCT
>JBGSPP010000248.1:0-3276 GCA_041738515.1 Desulfobulbus sp. | reverse complement strand
GCGGAGACTGAGGCGGCGGCACTGTGTGCGGACGACCCGGGCAGCTACACGCTGGCACTCGACATCGGGGAGGCCAGGCACGTGGCACTCGAGTCAGCAGTGCTCGGCCCTCGGGCAAAGACGTGGACGGGGACGTGGTCGAGCATGACGCACCGTATCCCTCAAAAGAAAATGCGCATGGCTGCTTGCAAATTTCCCTTGCACACGGCGGTTCCCAGCCTGTGGATTTTTGATAGGTCATCGTCTGCAGCTCATTTCTGCACTAGAGGCTGGAGGGCTGGGCGGGCGGGCTGCATGTTCGCTCCATAGAGCGGCTTGGTAATCATGCAGGTCGAGGCACAGCTCAGCAAACTTTCTCGGGACCGGGGTTTTTCACTCGTGGTGTTCGGCAGCTCAGAAACCTTGGGGCTGTGCACTTCATGCAGGGCCTCGGCGGCGCGTGACGTGGTGCCGACGCTGCGCGTGTCGGGTGGGCGCGTGTACCTGTTCCTGGAAGACGGGCGCATGGGGGCGCTGCTGGTCACGGATGCTGAACGCCTGCAGGTGCACCCCACCTCCTGCGCCAGTCGCCTGACTTGCCAGAGCGGACGGCTCCTTAAATTTTCAGCTGTTGAATGTGTGTTACTCGTTTGAGAGTAAGATGACCGTATTAGAACAGGTCAAATACGAGGCAGCCATGGATTGGACCCTACTCCACCAGCATTAGGTCACTGGGTCATGAATGGCCTGATGCAATTTTCACTCGATCACCTTGAATCTATCCCAAGTATCTGTGCCACTCTTCCAGCCACAAGAGTCTTGGATTCGATGTAGCAGCGGCACGTCTGGCCGCCGCCAAGTCTGTGCCTGGGCTGGCGCAGGGCTTCCCCGAGGGCTACACCGAGGACTGCTGGCCGGTGCGGCTGCCCGGAAAGCATCTGCTGTCGCCGCAGCCGAACCAGCAGATGCACCGCTGGAAGAGGGTGCCCCCTATCCCCTCTGGGTGAGCGTCGCCGCCCTGGCGGTACTCGCGGCCATGATTCCGCTGGCCGTGGTTTACGGTCAGGCGGTGTCGCCCTGGGTGGTGCCCGGGTTGATGGTGGCCTTCCTCGCCTTTGGCACCCTGCGAGGGGTGCGGGTCTACGAGGTGATGGTGGAGGGCGGCAAGGAAGGCTTCCAGGTGGCGCTCAAGATCATCCCCTACATGACCGTCATCCTCGTGGCCGTGGGTATGCTGCGGGCCAGCGGCATCCTCGACCTCATGGTGGGGTGGCTCGGCCGCTTTACCGGCCCGCTCGGCCTGCCGGCCGAGGCCCAGCCCAAGGCGTTGCTGCGACCACTCTCCGGCTCCGGCGCCTACGGCATCATGGCCGCCATCCTCAAGGACCCGGCCATCGGCCCGGACAGCTACACCGGCTATCTGGTCTCCACCATCCAGGGCTGCACCGAGACCACCTTTTACGTGCTTGCGGTCTATTTTGGCGCAGTGCAGGTCCGGCGTATCCGCCACGCCATGGCCGCGGCCCTGACCGCCGATCTGGCCGGCGTGGTCTTTGCCGTCCTTGCCTGCCTGTACCTGTTTGGCCGATGAACCAAGGGGAGAGGCAGGGTGTACAGGGCGGCCCGGCTCGGGTATGATGATGGTTTTCAAGGCATGAGGACACAGCAATGAACATGGAGCAACGATTGCCAGCCGAATGGGAACCCCAGGACGGGGTGCTGCTGGCCTGGCCGCACGCCGACAGCGACTGGCGGGAGACGCTTGCGGCGGTCGAACCGGTGTTTGTCGAGATCGCCCGGGCGATCAGCCGGTATGCGCGGGTTCTGATGGTGGTCCCGGAGGTGGCGCTGGTGCGGGAGCGATTGCGTCTGGCCGGGGCCGACCTGGACCGGATCACCTTGTTTCGGCTGCCGAGCAACGACACCTGGAGCCGCGATTTTGGGCCGATCACGGTGCTGGAAGACGGAGTGCCGGTGCTGCTTGATTTCGGCTTCAACGGCTGGGGTCTGAAGTTCGCGGCCGACCTGGATAACCGCCTCACCCGCGGACTGGCCGAGCTCGGCGCCTTCGGCGGCCATGAGGTCCGTGTTCCTGGCCTGATTCTCGAAGGGGGCAGCATCGAGAGTGATGGCGCGGGCACGATCCTCACCACCAGCCGCTGCCTGCTCAGCCCCAACCGCAACCCTCATCTGGATCGCCTGGGTATTGCCCAGCAGTTGCACGCGCTGCTCGGCGCACGGCGCGTTCTCTGGCTTGAGCATGGGTATCTTGCCGGTGACGACACCGACTCGCACATCGACACCCTGGCGCGGTTCTGCCCGGACAACACCATTGCCTATGTGCGCTGTGATGACCCGGCGGACGAACAGTATCAGGAACTTGCAGCCATGGAAACGGAGTTGCGGGCCTTTCGCACCGCGGCCGGTGAACCCTACCGGCTGGTGCCGTTGCCCTGGCCGCAGGCCTGTTTCGGACTTGACGGTCATCGATTGCCCGCCACCTACGCCAACTTCCTGGTTATAAACGGTGCGGTGCTGGTCCCCACTTACGGCCTGCCCCAGGATGGGGCCGCGCTGAACACGATTGCCCGGATCTTTCCCGACAGGCAGGTGCTCGGCATCGACTGCCTGCCGCTGATTGCCCAGCATGGGTCGCTGCACTGCGTCACCATGCAGATCCCCCACGGAGTCCTGCCATGACAAGTCTTCGCGTCGGCCTGGTGCAGCACCGCTGCACCACTGTTCGTCAGGAAAATATCGACAAGAGCATCGCCGGCCTGCGCGAGGCCGCGGCTCAGGGCGCGCGGCTGGCGGTGCTGCAGGAACTGCACTGCGGGCCGTACTTCTGCCAGACCGAGGACACCGCCTGCTTTGACCTGGCCGAGTCGATTCCCGGCCCGGGCACCGAGATCTTCGCGAAGGTGGCGCGGGAGTTGAATCTGGTGATTGTCACCTCGCTCTTTGAGCGGCGGGCCCCGGGGCTGTACCACAATACGGCCGTGGTCCTGGAGGCGGACGGCAGCATTGCCGGCAGGTACCGCAAGATGCACATCCCGGACGACCCCGGCTACTACGAGAAATTCTATTTCACCCCCGGCGACCTCGGATTTACTCCCATAGACACCTCGGTCGGCCGGCTCGGGGTGCTGGTCTGCTGGGACCAGTGGTACCCGGAGGCGGCGCGGCTGATGGCCATGGCCGGGGCCGAACTGCTCATCTATCCCACGGCCATCGGCTTTGACCCCGGCGACCTGGCCAGCGAGCAGGCCCGCCAGCGCGAGGCCTGGATGATTGTCC
>JBGSPP010000242.1:0-6358 GCA_041738515.1 Desulfobulbus sp. | reverse complement strand
TTCGAAAAGCGATATCAAGAGTATTTGAAGGTCAAGAGCCGGGCACGTGGCCTGGGAATACCAATGAGCATTTTGCTCCGGTTCAAGGAGCGGGCGTTTCGGAATCATCTCATCACCCTTCACGGTAACGGATCGCCTTTGTCAGACCTTACCCAGTACCTTGTGGTCATGTACGGCATTGAGATCCAGCCGCAGCAACTCCGCAAAATCCTCCAGCGAAGCGACAAGGAGGCCTGGGATGCCGCCGTCATGGATTACCGGCAATATCGAGCCGTGAAGCAGCAAGAACGAGCCATTCTCGCGTTGGGGCATTGATTATGCGCCATCACATCAAATTTGACGGCCTGCGACTGTTTGACATCGGACAATCGGTTCCACCGGTGCAGATCAATCATGATGCATGGGAAACGCCACCGGAACTCGGGGGCTCGGTCGTGGATTTCCTTGTCCGGCAGCATTCGCGATTGAGGTCGATGGCGCTCGATTTCATCATGCGGCAGCATTGTCTGTTGTTCCCCTATGAAGACGGTGGAGAGGCCTCTGGCCGGTTGGAAGCGTTGCTTGGCAGTGGCTGTCCAGTTCCGGCGCGAGATGAGGCACTTGAGGGTGAATTGTGGCGATTCGGTGATGTCCTGCGCTTGGAGCTGGTATTGAAGGCTCCGGCTATCAAGCTTGTCGAGCGGACATCCTATGCGCTGACGGTATTTGCGGTCACCGAGATGGTGCGGAACGGGTATCGGAGGTTGCATGCGCTGGAGCGACCGCTGACGGAGTGGTTTTTCAGTGTGTTTATGCAAACGATGCAGCCAACACAGATTCCGTTCGATGTGTTACATGGGCACGTGGTCGGGTGCAGGCGACCGACGCCTTCGGAGTCCGTGAACATCATGCGAGAAAATGGGGTGTTCTGGAAGGCCGAACTCCAGAGCCTTGGTAACCAGTACCTGCAAGCCACGGTCAGCGATCCGAAGTTGATGACTCTGCAGAATGCAGCGCTGTACCAGCAGTTGAAACGATTTTTCGGTGAGGAGGCGTAACATGGCGACTGGCGACAAAGGGGAATCGTTGACCTATGAACAGCTGCTGGAGATGATCTCAGCGTTTCAATGGCTGCCGGAGGAAAAGCGGTTTCGTCTCGCGCGGGAAATCGACCGGAATCATGGAACTGGAAACCAGATTTTCGGATGTTTACTGCATTATGCGGCGGCAATCGAGCGGATGGAGAGGCGCGGAACGTTGAACGCTGCTGAAATCCAGGTGTTCCTGATCAAGCTCGCGGAGCGGTACGAGCTGGTACAGCGGGTTGACGGTGACAGCGTGGTTATGGAGGTTAAACGGGTTGTGCAGGCCGTGGGCGTTGACATCGTCATGATAGGGAAGGGCAACGCCTTCGTCACGGCCTTCGTCCTGGTGCTGCGTCGGCTGGTGCCGATGGAATGGAACGCATTTTGCGATTATGTGGAAAAGGTCAACTGGAAGGTGGTGCTGCCTCATGCTGGGCCACAATCACGAGCGGCGGCAGTGCGCACGGGTGAGACCGGCGCGGACCAGAGCCGATCAACTCTCGATGCTGGACCAGTTACCGGCAATGTTCAGTTGGCGGTGGAAACCGTGCCATCTCCAAGGGTGGGTGGCTTGGCGCTTGCCTTCGAGAATCAAGGTTTTGTGGACTATGCTGATTCGATCCTTGAGGGTTGTGGAAGCAGCAACAGTAGCAGCAGCGAGCAGGTCGAACCTGAACCTGAACAAGATAATTCTAGCAGTGGTTCCGTTCTCCGCGCGGAGAATGACACGGGCGGATGTCTGCAGAAAGGGTCTGCTCGGAAACCCTTCTTGCGATAGCGTTGGAGTTGAGGGATGATCGGAGATGGCGGGTAGCGTGTTCTGCAATGATTAAGTTTGCAACGTCTCAGAACGGAAAACGATGACAGGTTTTTTCTGGCCTCCTGCTACCCGACAAATACTACTATGGATATCGAGCTTGCTCATGCAGGGCGGGGAAGGTGATCGAACAAAAATTGTAAACCGCGAAATATGGTCACATATGATCTAGAGGTTATATATAACCATCAATTGTGGCTGTTTGTCATAGTCAAACAGACTTTTTGGTGAAAAAATCATGGAAAAACAAATTCTTAAAATATTTTAAATCTATGCACCATTATCTGGAGCGATTATAGCAGCAGGATGTAGCATAAATTCCAAATCAAACTTTTTAAATTCTAAGGGGTATGAAACTATGAAAACCACAACCAGTAAGAAAAAATTTGTGTTGGCTACTCTGTTAACTAGCGGCTTAGCTTTGGCTATCAGTCAATCTGCACTATCTCAACCCGGACAGCCTGCAGTTTCGGACACTCAAGGAGCCCAAATGATGAGTCAAGGCCGAAATCAGATGGTTCCGGCCATGCTGAAACTCCATGAAAAGTTCCTTAACGAAACCGTAATGTTACGTAAAGAGATGGTCCAGAAGAATGCGGTGATGCGTGCTCTGCTCGATGCCGACAGTCCGGATGCAACAAAAATTGCACAAGTGGCTGGTGAACTCTTCGATTTGCGCGAGAAACTTCGGGCCAAAGCCAATGAAATCGGTATACCTATGATGGGCATGGGCATGGGCATGGGCATGGGCATGGGCATGGGCATGGGCATGGGTGATGGCGACGATATGCCGTGTCAGGGAATGGGTATGGGTGGTCGTCACCGCAAAATGTAAAGCGTGAATGGCGTTTCGCCTTGGCGCAAAGAAATCAATAACTCGCAACAAATTATTATTTGTTGTTGCCTTTCCACTAGGAGTCCACCTGGCTCCGACTCGGAAGGTCAGGGGGCTACTAGTGTTAATTGGAGCGGTCTAATTCCAGCTTGACAGGATTAAATACCGTTATGGAACCTTTCGCTGACAGCCTGCAAGCTTGAGCTTTGACATGTTATTTTGGTGGCATCGACTTGAGGATTCACAATTATAAATGGAGAGGGAAGTGAATAATAAGTTAATGACCGGATTAGCAACAGGAATGTTTCTGTTCTGCGGAATTGGTACATCATTTTCCACTCCTATTCTTGTGGGATCAGCCGTATTGATCAACGGAGGTGAGCATCACGAATATAATCTTTATAAGTACAGTTCAGGTGACGATAAAAATTGGGCTGCGACTCAAGCGTGGGCAGCTTCACAATCGCCTGGATCCAATCTTGCTACCATTACGACTGAAAGTGAGGATGAATTTATAAATTCATCCTTTTTCACAGTCCCAAATATAACTTTTTCCGGTGAAGTTTGGCTCGGAGGGTTCCAGTCTTCTTCAGCGGTGCATGCATTGGATAAATGGAATTGGGTTACCGGGGAGGCTTGGAACTACACGAACTGGAGTCCAGGCGAGCCAAATGATGCTTACGGCCTAAATAGCGAGCAATACTTAGGGGGCAATTGGTTCGGCAAGTGGAACGATGAGGGCGCGCTTGGCAATATTAAGGGGTTTCTTGTGGAAAGTTCCTTCCCTGTCCCCGAGCCGGCAACCATGCTCCTCTTCGGAGCTGGCCTTGCTAGCTTGGCTGCGATCGGCAGGAGGAGGAAAAGTTAATCTTTTTCCGAAATCTGGGAATCAAGAGGCAGGGCTTAACGGCTCTGCCTCTTATTGCTTAACGGCTGATAAAAAATTGGATGGGTAGCCGAGGTCCGGAGGCGAGGAGTCCCGATGAGCGACGTGAGAGCCAGCGAGAAGCAAGATGAAGCAGCCCCTATCGAGGAGGCACTAAAAAACGAGCGATACGAGCTCCTCCGGCGCCTGGAGGACACGCTGGAAACGCCGATGATGGCACTCGCCCTCGTATGGTTGGCGTTGTTGGTCGGGGAGTTGATATGGGGCGAAAACCTGTTGTTCGAGATCATTGGCACGATCATTTGGGCCATCTTTATTCTCGATTTTTCGATGGAATTTGTCCTGGCTCCGCACAAGGTCGCTTACCTAAAGAACAATTGGCTGACTGCCATGTCGCTACTGATACCGGCGCTGCGCCTCTTCCGCATATTCCGGGTGTTTCGACTGCTCCGGCTGGCCCGCGTAGGGCGGAGTTTGCGATTGCTTCGCGTTGTCAGTTCTCTGAATCGCGGCATGCGTGCGCTCGCCGCGAGCCTGAGTCGGCGGGGCTTCGGCTACATTATCGCCCTCACGGTACGGTCACGTTCACCGGCGCGGCTGGGATGTACGCCTTCGAGAACGAGTCTCCGGGGGGCATGGCGAGCTACGGTGAAGCACTTTGGTGGACCGCGATGGTCCTTACCACGATGGGCTCGCAGTACTGGCCGCAGACGGCCGAGGGGCGCTTGCTGTGTGTCTTTTTGGCGCTGTATGCTTTTGCCGTCTTCGGCTATGTGACGGCAATGCTCGCAACCTTCTTCATCGGCCGCGACGCGGAGAATGACGAAGCCGAGCTTGCGGGCGCCAAACAAGTGGCCGCTCTACGGGAGGAGGTGATCGCCTTACGCGATGAAATTCGTCGAACTAATGCGGCGGACGCCAAAGTTTGAAGCATGATTAGCTGGAAGATAGGCGCCACTAATCGGGGAATCTCTCTCCCCTCCGAGATAAACGTTGGCAGTTCTGAAAATGAAACTGCTGCGTGCCTCACCGCACACGTTACTGTTTGAACGGTGGTGGGCGTGATTGCAGCGCAACCACAAAGGAGGAAATTATATGATGAACCATGCTGGCGGTTGGATGGGGGGATGGATGGGTGGCGGGATGTGGATTTGGACGGTGATCGGGGTACTGGTGGTGGTCCTGCTGGTCGTCGTCATTAACAAACTATCCAAGAAATGATCGGACATTGACCACGCCTGAAAAAAAACCTTACCCATGAAAAGAAGTGGAAGCTGATCTAATTTTCCACTGGCTAAACGGTGCATGAGGGATGCGACTGCCTGATCGTTGAGGACTGTCAACCACCACGACAAGCCAAGAAGGTGCTTGATGAAAACATGTGCACATCCAAAGCACTCCATTTACCAAGAGGGCGGCAAAACAATGACCAAGGATCCTATTTGCGGCATGACGGTGGACAAAGCGACAGCGCTGTCTGCCGAACGTGACGGCGAACTTTTCTATTTCTGCAGCGACCACTGCCGGCAAAAGTTTCTGGCGACGACCACCACTGCGCAGCCCGAAGCGAAGCCGCAGGGCAAAGCCGTCTACACCTGCCCGATGCACCCGGAGATCGAACAGGATCA
The DNA here is from genome assembly GCA_041738515.1 of Desulfobulbus sp. Lineage (GTDB taxonomy): Bacteria > Desulfobacterota > Desulfobulbia > Desulfobulbales > Desulfobulbaceae > Desulfobulbus. Next base: position 1,128 of record JBGSPP010000242.1, on the reverse strand, counting down.
TCCCGGCGATTGCCCCAAGTGCGGCATGGCACTGGAACCGAAAACGGTAACAGCAGGCACGGACGATGAGGAAAACACTGAACTGCTCGACATGACCAGGCGCTTCTGGATGGGCGCCGCGCTCACGGTGCCGGTGTTTGTCCTGGCGATGGCGCACATGATCCCGATACCTGCCGTTCAGTCCTGGGCGAACAGTCACGCCTCCCGCTGGCTGCAATTTGCGCTCACCGTGCCCGTGGTCGTGTGGGCGGGCTGGCCGTTTTTCCGTCGTGGCTGGCGCTCCGTCATCACCCGTCATTTGAACATGTTCACGCTGATTGCCATCGGCGTCGGCGCAGCCTTCATCTTCAGCGCCGTGGCGATGCTCCTGCCCGACCTCTTCCCCCACACCATGCGGCACGATGGCAAGGTCGCCATCTACTTTGAGGCGGCAGCGGTGATTATTGTGCTGGTGCTCCTTGGTCAGGTGCTCGAACTGCGCGCCCGCAGCCGCACAGGCAGCGCCATAAGAGCCTTGCTCAACCTCGCACCGCCCATGGCGCGACAGGTCGTTGAGGGAGGCGATCGGGAAATCCCGCTCGACCAGGTCAAAGTCGGCGACCGGTTGCGCGTGGTTCCGGGAGACAAGGTGCCCGTTGATGGCGTGGTGGTCGAAGGGCACTCCAGCGTCGAAGAATCCATGATCACCGGTGAACCGTTGCCGGTGGAAAAAACCACCGGTGACCAAGTTACCGGCGGCACCGTCAATGGCACCGGCAGTTTCGTCATGGAGGCCGAACGAGTCGGAGCCGACACCTTGCTCGGGCAGATCGTCAACATGGTTGCCGAGGCCCAGCGCAGCCGCGCTCCGATTCAGGGTCTCGCCGACAAAGTCGCGGGCATCTTCGTGCCGGCGGTGCTGGCGGTTTCGGTACTCACCTTCATCGTCTGGCTGTGGCTTGGGCCGGAACCCAAGCTCGCACACGCTATCGTCAACGCCGTCGCGGTCCTCATCATTGCCTGCCCCTGCGCCCTCGGGCTGGCGACGCCCATGTCGATCATGGTCGGAGTCGGACGCGGGGCGCAGGAAGGGGTGCTGGTAAAAAATGCCGAGGCGCTCGAGCGGCTGGAAAAACTCACCACGCTCGT
>JBGSPP010000233.1:0-7860 GCA_041738515.1 Desulfobulbus sp. | reverse complement strand
GGCGGTCGGGCCGTTCATTGCCGGCTTGCTGGGCCCGGCCTGAGCCGGCACGCCTGGCAGGGACCTCATATCCGCGTGCGGGGGCGTGATCGCCTGCCCCCCGGTCAAACGGCGGCCAACCCTGGCCGCCGCTTCTCGTTCACCAACTCCCCGCGCACAGGGCAGAGCACGAAACTTCCGGCACGGCCTCTTTCCAGCTGTGCAGGACAGGCGCCTCCCACCGAATCCTGATTGAGCGCCCCCTGCCGTCCCATCACGAATAAACGCCCGCCAGGAACACAGCGGCCACATCGCCGGGTCGCAAGCATCGCGCAAACATGTTGGCGCACAGGTCTCACCAGCTGTACCTGACCGTCCTCCACTCCGCTCCCTCACTTGTGGGATTATTTTCAGTCACCTGCCTGATATCATTTCTCTCCCTTTTTTTTTAAATTTTATAGGAATGATTCATATTTCTACTTGCTATCTCCCGTTCCAATTCGATATGAATACCTCCGTTGCCAGGTGAGCGTCCCCAAGACCCTTCCTGGTCATGATGGACTCCGACTTCGCCGGACCACATCTCCCGGGGAGGGTACTGACGCACGACATGGAATGCAGTCCGAGCCTGAATACAGGCAAACGTGGCGTCGTCTTGCTACCCGTCCGGTGGCATGGCCAACGCGCCCCATGCCACCCCCCTCCTACCGGAACACGCTCACTCCACCTTTCCGTAACACCCTCTGTATGCCACTGCGCCACCTTCTCGAATGTATCTGGCTGACGGTGCTGATAACGATCTCGATCATTTCCGCCGTTGCTGCAGAACCCATCGACCAGGAGAGCCCGGCAGGACGACCGCAAATCCTGGTGCTCCATTCCCAGCACCGGGGATTTCCGTTTGCAGACGGCCTCACCGACGGCTTGCTTGCCGAACTGTTCAAGGCCGGCCTCCGATCAAGCGACCTGTACGTCGAATACCTCGATCTGGTCCGACATCCCCTGGTCGAGGACCGGCTGCGAAATATCGAACAACTGCGGCACAAACTGACCGGCATACCCATCCGACTCATCATCGCCGAGGGCGAACCAGCGCTCGAATTCATGGCCGACCACGGCAAGATCCTCTTTACCGACACGCCTCTGGTGGCCTGTTCGGGGGCGCAGATCGATGCCGACCGCTTCGCCGGACGTCCCGTGGTGCATGTACCGATGGGAGCCAACTACGGCATGACCATCCGATCGGCCCTCAATGCCCTGCCGGACGCCACCCGCATCCTGATCGTCGCCGGCGCCGGGGGAACGGATCTTCCCCATGTCCAGGCCCTCCGCGCCATGACCGACAGCTGGGACCGGTCCGTCACCTTCGAATACACAGACCACCTGAGCCACGCGGCCATGCTTGCGCGGGTGGCCAAGGCCGGCAGGGAAACTGTGGTTTTATTTTCTTCGTACACCGGCGATGTCGATGGGCAAGCGTTTGTTCCTCTGGAGGTGCTCGATGAGGTCGTCCAGGCGGCACGGACCCCGGTCTTCAGCGCCACCGACCTCCATCTGGGGCACGGCATCCTGGGTGGTCATTTGATCAGGCCGCGGACCATCGGCCAGGAAATAGGCCGCCTGGCGGTCGGCCTGATTCAGGCCAGGCAGGTGTTGCCGGAACCGCTGACCGTCCTCGAACTCCCCTCCCGCCCCATGTTCGATTGGCAGCAGATGCGACGTTGGCACATCGACCCAAAGCAATTGCCCAAGGGCAGCCTTGTCGTCAATCGGCCGTCGACCCTGTGGCAGCAATACAAGCTGCAGGTTCTGCTCACCGCCGCCGTATTTGCCATTATGGCCACCCTGCTCGTCATCGCGATTCGCCAGAGCCATCGACGCAAACTGGCGGAACAGGTCGCCCGCGAACGCGAGCAACACTACCGCCAGCTGATCGATCTGGCCGCGGATGGCATCATTCAGGGCGATCAGCACGGCATCGTCACCGAGGTCAATCGCCAGATGTGCGCCCTGACCGGCATGGAACGCACGGAGTTCCTGGGCAGACCCGTTGGCTCGCTGCCCTTCATGCGGGAATCGTCGGCGACTGCTCCCCTCTGGACCGACCCGCCCCCAGGCGAGACTCTGGTGCGGCAGTGCCGTCTGACCCGGCCCAATGGCATGGAGAGCGTCCTTGAGATGCACAGCAAGCGGATGCCCGACGGATCCTGTCAGGCAATCTTCAGGGACATCGGCGAACAACTGCGGGCCCATGCGGCGCAACTCGAGAGCGAACGCAAATTTTCCCTCACCTTTTCCGCCAGCCCGGATGCCATCACCATCAACCGCTGCAGCGATTACCGCTACACCGAGGTCAATCCGGGCTTCATCCGACTGACCGGCTACAGCCGGGAGGAGGCGTTCGGCAAGCAACCGCGGGAACTGGGCATCTGGCATGATCCTGCCGACAACCGTCGTTTAATGGAGAGGCTCGAGCAGGACGGCCAGTATGACAATCTCGAGATCATGTACCGACACCGGAACGGCGGCGTCGGCACGGTGCTGCTGTCCGCCCGGATCGTGCAGATCGACGGCGCGCCCCATATTCTCACCATCGCCCGCGACATCACCATCCTGAAACGATCCGAGGAGGAGATCCTGGCCCAGAAGCGGCTGTTCGAGACCATGTTCAACGCCATTCCCGACGCCATCGTCATCACCGGCACCGACGGGTTCATCCAGATGACCAATGCGGCCGCGGAGGCCCTCTTTGGCTACCCCCAGCCGGAACTGCACGGCCAGGCCGTTGATCCGCTGCTCACCGAAATGCCCTGGCCCCTTCCGTCCGTTCCCGGCGAGCCGGAACCACCGGCTAACGGCGAACCATTCGTCCGCACGTATCGCGACCGGGAGAACCGCGTCTTTCCCGGCGAGACCCTGCTTGCGCCGATGCTCGACCGCAGGAACAATCCTATCGGCCATATCGGCATCATCCGCGACATCACCCGGCGGCAGCGGGACGAGGCCGATCTGCGCCAGCTGAAGGTTGCCATCGAGCATGCCGGCGAGGTCGTCGTCATCACCGACACCCGGGGCCATATCCAGTACGCCAATCCGGCCTTCGAACGTACCACCGGCTACTCCGTGGCCGAGGCTGTACGCCAGAACCCGCGGGTGCTGCAGTCCGGTCAGCATGATCGGGAATTCTACCGCGACCTGTGGCAGACCATCTCCAGCGGCCGGATCTGGAAAGGCCGGTTCGTCAACAGAAGGAAAGACAACAGCCTCTTCACCGAGGAGGCGACCATCTCGCCGGTCTTTGCCGACCAGGGACGCATCAGTCATTATGTGGCCATCAAGCGGGACATCACCGAGCAACTCCGCTTGGAAGCCCAGTACCTGCAGGCGCAGAAGATGGAATCGGTCGGCCGTCTCACCGGGGGCGTGGCGCACGATTTCAACAACATCCTGTCCGTGATCATCGGCTATGCGGGCATGGCCTTGTGCAAAGTCGATCCTGCCGGCGATCTGCATGAGTATCTGGGCAAGATCCTCGACGCGGCCGAGCGTTCCGCCGGCATCGTCAAACAGCTGCTCGCTTTTTCCAGGAATCAGGCCATCACGCCCAGGGCCCTGGATTTGAACGAGTTGGTGGCAGGCACCTTGAACATGCTGCACCGGCTGCTTGGGGAGGAGATCGATCTGACCTGGATTCCTGAGGCCGGGCTGCCGCCGGTGCTGATGGACCCCACCCAGGTCAGTCAGATCCTGGTCAACCTGAGCGTCAACGCCAGGGATGCCATTGCCGGCGCCGGAACCATCACCATTGAAACCGCGCTGGCCTCCTTCGACGAGGCCAGTGCCGCCGAGGCGGCGGCCGCGCCCGGCGAGTATGTCGTGCTCACAGTCAGCGACACCGGTTGCGGCATGCCAGCCGACGTCCTGGAGCATATCTTCGAACCGTTCTTCACCACCAAGGGAGTCCAGGGCACCGGCCTCGGCCTAGCCACCGTGTACGGCATCGTCAAACAGAACAACGGTTTCATCAATGCTGCCAGCGAACCGGGACGGGGCAGCGTCTTTCGCATCACCCTGCCGATGCACCACCTCCCCCTGGAGCCGCCGGCCGAGGAATCGCCGAAGCAGTTGCGCCGCGGCTCCGGCGAGACCATCCTCGTGGTCGACAATGACGCTGAAATTCTCGAACTGGCCGAGATCATGCTCAACAATCTGGGCTACAGGGCGCTCAGCGCCCATTCGCCGCAGGCGGCGCTGCGGGTGCTGGAACAGCATCGGGGAGCTGTCGATCTGCTCCTGGCCGACGTGGTCATGCCGGAGAAAAACGGCCGGGAACTGGCCCGGCTGCTCACCCAGCGACAGGCCGACCTGCGGGTGCTTTACATGTCCGGACATGCCGCCAACGCCATTGCCCATCACGGCGTGCTGGAGGCGGACGTGCCATTCCTGCACAAACCCCTCACCTTTGAGTCACTGGCAATGAAAATCCGGGAAGTGCTTGATCATCAACAGCGTGCGGAGTAAAAAACAGCGGCGACAGTGGATGGCGAACGCCCTCCTTCCCCCCTCCCCCGCCCCGCCTTCCGGGACAGCGAGACCTGACCATGGAAAACAGTTTTTCAGATCGCATCAACGACGTGCCCAAATCCTTTATCCGCGAGATCCTCAAGGTCACCATCGACGCCTCGATCATCTCCTTTGCCGGCGGCCTGCCCAACCGGCGGTTCTTTCCGGTCAAGGAACTGCGGCAGGCAGCGCACGACGTCTTCACCGAGGCGGGCAACGACATCCTCCAGTACGCCAACTCCGAGGGCTACCTTGGTCTGCGGCAGTACATCGCCGACCGTTACCGCAACCAGGAGGGGCTGGAGATCCCGGTCGAGGACATCCTCATCACCACCGGCTCGCAACAGGGGCTGGACCTGCTGGGCAAGACCTTCCTCAACGAGGGTGACGACCTGATCATCGAGGAACCGGGCTACCTCGGCGCCATCCAGGCCTTTGCCATGTACCGGCCCCGGTTCCACCCGGTGGTGGTGCGCGAGGGCGGCATGGATATCGACCAGCTGGCCAGGGTGCTCTGCGAGCGTCGACCCAAGCTGCTCTACACCGTGACCAACTTCCAGAACCCGAGCGGCATCAGCTACAGCGACGACAACCGCCATGCCGTAGCCGATCTGGTGCGAGACACCTCCTGCCTGATCATCCAGGATGATCCCTACGGCGATCTGCGCTTTTGCGGCCAGCGCAAGATCTCGTTCAAGCAACTTGTGCCCGAGCGGACCGTCCTGCTCGGCTCGTTCTCCAAGACCGTGGCCCCGGGTCTGCGCCTGGGCTGGCTGGTGGCGCGGCCCACGGTGATGGACAAGCTGGTGATCGCCAAGCAGGCCGCCGACCTGCACACCGATTATCTGGCCCAGCGCATGCTCCACCGCTACCTCCAGGACAACGACATCGACGCCCACATCCGCACCATCATCAACCAGTACGGCAAACAGAAGGAGGCCATGATCGGCGCGATCCGCGAGTTTTTTCCGGCCGGCGTCGAGTACACCAACCCCGAGGGCGGTATGTTCCTCTGGGTGACCCTGCCCGAGGGCATGTCGTCGATGGCGCTGTTCGAGGCGGCTATCAGGCGGCAGGTGGCCTTTGTCCCGGGAACGCCATTTTATGTTGATCGCAAGGACACCAACACCCTGCGCCTGAATTTCTCCTGCTCGGACGAGCCGACCATTGTCGAGGGAATCAGGCGTTTGGGTCAATCCATCCAGGAACTGGAGTAAGTGCAACGAAGGAGGATCAGATGCAACCCATGAAAACCATCCAGCGGGCGCTTGTGATACTGGCCTGCTGCGCCGGGCTGCTCGCGGGATGCTCGGAGGATCAGGCGAAGAAGCAGGAGAAAACGGGCGCCACCAGGCAGGAACAGCTGGGCAAGGAGGCGGCCCAGGCGCTGAAGCAACCGGTGGAGGATGCCAGGAAGGCGGCGGCCGAGGTGGGCGGCAAGGCTGACCAGGCCCTGAAAGAGGTGGCTGGCGACGCCAAAAAGGCGATCGAGACCTCGCCCCCCATTCCCGGCCAGGAGGCCATCAAGGAAAAGAAAAAGAAACTCGAAGGCTGCTGAAATACAAGGCGGGACCGGCTCCGTGCCGCATCCCGCCTCTGTTGTGTGCGATTGCCGTCTTCGCCGTGAAGGACAAGACGGGTTGTCTGGAATCGTGGACTACAACGACACGGTCGCCAGCGACTTGACCAGTTCCTCCTGCTCGGGGGTCAGGGACTTGGGCACCTGCACTGTGATCTTCACCAGGATGTCGCCCCGATGGCCAATGGGGCCGGAAGGCAGCCCGTGTCCCTTCAGACGCAGCTTGGCATCCTGCTGCACCCCCGGCGGCACCTTGACGTTGAACTTCTTGCCGTCCAGGGTGGTCACCTCGATGGTCGCGCCAAGACAGGCCTCGCTGAACGGAATGCGCTGCTCGACCACCAGATCGTCGTCCACCCGCTGAAATACAGGGTGCGCCGCCACGTGCACCTTGAGATAGAGATCCCCCGCCAGCCCGCCCGAGCCTGAGGGCGCGCCCTTGCCGCTCAGCCGCAGCCGCTTGCCGTCCTCGATGCCCCTGGGCACCTTGACCGAAACGTTCTGGGTCCGGCCGTCGCGCCTGAGGCTGATGGCCTTTTCCGCCCCGTGCAGGACTTCTTCCAAGGTGACGGTTAACTCGTAGGTCATATCTTCGCCCTTGATCTGCTGAGGCCCGCAGCCGCCACCACAACCGCCGCCGCGCGCCCCGGCCTGACCGAAGAGGTTGTCGAACGGTGAGCCGCCGCCCGCCCCGCCAAAACCGCCGGTTGTGCGAAACCCGCCCGAGGAACGGAATCCACCGCCAAAACCGAACTGGCGGAGGATGTCGTTGAGATCGAAGTTGCGGAAGATATCTTCCTGGGAGTAACGCTGGCGGAAGCCGTCCGAGCCAAAGGTGTCGTACTGCTTGCGCTTCTCCGGATCAGAGAGGACCGCGTAGGCTTCACTGATCTCCTTGAACTTGTCCTCGGCCTTCTTGTCGCCGGCATTCTTGTCCGGATGGTACTTGAGGGCCAGCTTGCGGTACGCCTTCTTGATCTCATCGGCGGTGGCTGTCTTGGCCACCCCGAGCACCTGATAATACTCCATGGCTTTCTTCTGCACGGAAAAAGGGTTGAACGGAAAGGGTCGAGTCTTGGCGAAACTATAAGCGCATCGCCCGAATTGTCTATCGCGTGCCCCGGATTTATTGCTTTTTTCGGGCTGAGGCCGGGTTGGCGGCTGCCTGCCGGGCCTGTGTCTGCGCGCCTGCGCCACCGGGGATCGCGCCGTATTGCCGCCCCAGTCGTTCGAGCACGGCCGCGCGCTGGTTACCCGACTGATTGAGCAGGATGACAAACGGCTTGCCGTCGGCCAGATAGCCGGCATAGTTGGACACACCGGTGAGCGTGCCGGTTTTGAGCAAGGCGCCGTGTTCTTTCTTCAGCAGCTCGGCATGGGGGCGGAATCTGGCCAGCAACTGGAGCATGGCCCGGCCGGTCACGCGGTTGTCCCGCGACAGCCCCGCACCCTCGACCTGGACAATGGCCGAGGCCGTCTCCGGCCCAAGTTGTCGGCCGAGTTCCTGGCGCATGGCCTGATCCGCCTTCTGCCAGGTGGCGGGATAGCCGAACTGTTGCGCGCCGCAGCTCAGGTAGACCAGATTGGCCATGAAATTGGACGAGTAATGGAGTAGTGAGCGGCTGATCGCTTCCAGGGTCTGGTGGCTGCGGTGGGTATGGATGAGCCGAGCACCCTGCCCGGGCACGGGCCGCATCAGGCCAAGCGCAGCCACCGGAATGCCGCCCTGTTGCAGCAGG
>JBGSPP010000176.1:0-3438 GCA_041738515.1 Desulfobulbus sp. | reverse complement strand
GCTGTCGGTGTGACCGACCACGGAGAGCTTGAGGCTTGGGTTCTGCTGCAGCAGGGCCACAATCTGGGCCAGAGTCGGCTCGGATTCCGGTTTGATCGCCGCCTTGCCGGTATCGAAATGAATGCCGTATACCGCGATTTTGCCGGCCTGGGCAATCGAGGTGTTCATCGCGGCGGCGTCGATCACCACCTCGTCCTGCATCTGCTTGCTCTCAACAAAGAGCAGTTGGTAGATCTGCCCCTCGTTATAGGTGCTTGCTTCCAGATACAGAACCGCCCCATCCTTGTCAATCCGTGCGCCAAAGCGGTGTCCCTCCTGGAAGAGAAAACGGCCTCCCAGCTTTTTCACCGCATTTTCGTAATTGCGGGCTATCTGGACGGGACTGTACTTTTTCTCCTGCCCCTCTTTGGCCGTATAGGCGATCCTGGTCAGTTGACCCTCCCAGACGTTTTCCTTTTCAAAATAGGGCGAGGTGTAACTGTCGAAATCGTTGACCGTGTATTCGGTGATGAAGTAGCCGGGCAGGCGCGACATCAGCGGGTGATCCTTTGAGCCCTCGATATCAACCTCGGGTTCCTGGGCAAAGCCGATGGCGGCGAACAGCAGGATAAACAGGGAAACGAACCAACTTTTCAGGCGCATATTCTCTCCTTGGCGACAATGAATGGAATGGCGGCGCGACCCTGCGGACGGGTGCCGCACAACTCAAAGGTTTTCCCACCATACCGCTGATCTGGGACCAGCGGCAAGGCCGAAACTCTCTCGCCGGACGGCCAATCCGGCAAAATCCCTGAATACCAGGGTGGAGGCTGCCGGAAGTAACGTTGTAACAAATCCAAGAACTGCCCGCAGTAGAAGGCGCTCACAAGATCGGGACGACCACAACGTGGTTCTTTCACGCTTGACTTCACCGCAGACTCCCTTACAATATACCCAGGTAATTTTTCTCTCTCCCCATACTTCCAAGGATGAACATGACGACAAGTAGAAATCTGCACTTCCTTCCCTTGGCTCTTGCCTTTCTCCTGTTTTCCGGCGCCTCGGACTTGATGGCCGCCCAGGATCAGGCAGCCACAGTGGCACCGTCCGCGGCTATGGATCATTCCGCCCATGGCATGGCGCAACCGCAGGCAGCGCCTCCGGCCGAGATGGATCACTCGGCCCATGCCGGCCACGACCATGCCGGCCACGACATGGCCGGGGACGACTCCGCCGAGACGCCTGGGCATGACATGACCCAGATGAACAAACAGAACCAGGCCATCACGTCCCTGATCGAGGAGATGCGCGCCGGCATGGCAGCCATCAAGGCCGCGCCGGGACCGGCGGAACGCAAGCGTCTGCTGCATGTGCAGTTGGCGACCATGGCCAGGGCGGTGGCTCAACTCAAGGAAACCGGCGGCGGAGCCATGATGCAAATGGGCAAGTGTCCGATGATGCAGGGCGGGCATGAGGGCCACGGTAAGGCCGCTATGGCTGGTCAGGGCGGATGCCCAAAAATGCAGGCAGGCGGTTGCCCCAAGATGCAGGGGGGACACGAGGGCCATGGCGCCATGACGGGTGGCGGCCAGGGCGGCATGATGGCCATGGGTGGCATGGGCATGTGCCGGCAACTGATGCAGCAGCGCGCAGACCTGACCGCAGGCCTCCTGGAGCAGATCATCGAGGTGCAGACCCGGCTGGTTGAAACCGGCAACTGAACCGCGCCCAGATCCGGGAGCGCCGCTCAAGCGGCATCGGAAGTACCAACTGTATTCGACAACATAAAAGGGCGGGGATAATCCCCACCCTTTTTTTATTGTTCAGGCTTTCCCCGTCACTCGATGACGCCGCAGACCAGACGCGGCCCGCCGCCACCCAGGGGCTGGGGATGGTCGGCATGGTTGTCGCCGCCAACATGGATCATCAGCGACCGTGCCTTGACATCCTCAAGCTTCAACCGGGGCGCCAGCACCGGAGTGGCAGCCGCGCCTGAGCCGTCCACATACAGAGACGGCAGGTCGCCGAGATGGCCGTCGCCCCAGGGCAGGTCATGGCGACCGGTTTTGCCCGGGTCATAGTGACCGCCCGCGGCCAAGGCTGCAACCATTGTGCCGTCCTTGTCCCTGGGGGCGCAACTCGGGTGCTCATGGACATGAAACCCGTGCATCCCCGGCGGCAGGCCCGCAAGCGCCGGCGTGAACACCAGGCCGTACGGCGAAGGGCTGATATCCACCGTCCCCACCTGCTGCCTGATGCCCTGATTGTCCACCAGGTGCATGGGCACACTGATGCCGGCATGAGCCGTTCCGTAGAGCGACAGCACCGCGGCCGCCGCGAGTATGCCCCATCGATTGTTCATAGTTCCTCCTTGTACCAGACACGATATTTTCCACGATATACGACTAAAGACCATGTTTGTTGCCGGTCCTGAGCCCACGGGGACGGCCTGCGCTGCCGCGTCGGCCAGGTCCCTGTTTCCTTGGTACTATAGGACTGATGGCGGCATGCGCAAGGCGCCGATCAGTCCGGTCAATCGATCATCCGGGTGTCGCGAATGCGGCGAAACGATTGCGCCGGCGCCACCGATTGCGTACACTTGTTCGCGCCACCATGTGCCACGTCGTGACACAAGCAGGCCACAGCCATCGCCTTTCGCCCGCATCGGATGCATTTTCAACTGGTTACCAGGTATTCTTGTGATACAATAGCCGAAGTGGAAACGAATCCACCGTTGCCCGCCACTTTATTGCCAACGACGTCATAGCCCGGACAGCACCGGAAGACCGCATGGAAGGAGACCTGCATGATCAAACTGATTGAAACCGATATCACCACCCTCAAGGTTGACGCCATCGTCAATGCCGCCAACGAAACCCTGCTCGGCGGCGGCGGCGTGGACGGGGCCATCCACCGTGCCGCCGGCCCCGAACTGCTCGAGGAGTGCCGCGCCATCGGCGGCTGCAAAACCGGCCAGGCAGTGATCACCAAGGGCTACAACCTGCCGGCCAAACACGTCATCCACACCGTGGGACCAATCTGGAAGGGCGGCAACACCAACGAGCCGGCCCTGCTGGCCAACTGCTACCGCAAGTGTCTGGAACTGGCCGTTGCCAACAACATCGAGTCCATTGCCTTCCCGGCCATCAGCTGCGGCGCCTACGGCTTTCCCATCGACGATGCCGCCGACATCGCCCTGGACACCATCCAGAGCTTCATCGACAAGCACGGCAAGCCCAAAGAGGTGTACGTGGTCTGCTTCCAGCCCCAGATCAAGTTCGCCTTTGCCCAGGTGATGAACAGCCTGGGATGAACCAGCAGACAGGCACCGCACCATGACGGGACTTCCCGTTGCCGACGCCCTGTTCACCTACGGCTCGCTGATGTGCGCGGACATCATGGCCGCGGTGGCCGGGGCGACTTTCCCGGCCGCGCCTGCGGTGCTGCCCGGCTTCTGCC
>JBGSPP010000143.1:0-2440 GCA_041738515.1 Desulfobulbus sp. | reverse complement strand
AAGGCGCGACCATGGTCGGCATCTTCCATGACGCCGGCCTGATGCAAACAGTAACCGACGGGGTCTGCCATGTGGGTTGAGGATCAGGAAGGGACGGCGGTGCGCGTGGCGCACCGTCCTTCGGAACAAACGAAAGCGCCCGGAAAGGAACGAGCCATGCAGGACAGCATCTGCATCACCAACGCCCGGGTGGTCACACCCGGCGGGGTTCTGGAACGAAGTTCGGTTCGGGTAGAGGACGGGCGCATCGCGGCCATCGGCGCGGGCAGCCTGCGGGGGACGCGGGAGATCGACGCCCGCGGCGGCTACCTGCTGCCGGGGTTCATCGACATCCACTCGGACGCCATCGAAAAGGGGATCGAGCCGCGGCCCAACACCTTCTTCCCGGTGGACATCGCCGTGTTCGAGTTGGACAAGAAGATCGCCGCTTGCGGCATCACCACCATGTTTCATTCGCTCTCGTTCGCCGAGCTCGAGGTGGGCCTGCGCAACAACAACACCGCTGCCGGCATCATCCGGGCTATCAACGGCTTTGCCGACCGGCTCAGGGTGAACACCAAAATCCACGCCCGCTACGAGATCACCGATCAGGGTGCGGCGCCCATCCTGGAAGACCTCATCCGGGAAGGGCAGGTGCATTTGCTCTCGTTCATGGACCACTCGCCCGGCCAGGGCCAGTTCCGCGACATCCTCGCCTTCAAGCGCTACTACGGTCCGGTCTACGCCAAGACCGACGCCGAGATGGACGCGATCATCGCGCGCAAGCATCGGTCCAGGAACGAGGCGGCGCCGGCCTGCATCGACCGCCTGGTCGAGTTGTGCCGCAAGCTGAACATCGCCATGGCCTCGCACGACGACGACTCGCCCACCAAGATCGGCTGGCTGAAGGACATGGCCATCGGCCTGACCGAGTTCCCGGTCAACATGGAGACCATCAACGCTGCCCGGGCCAACGGTATCAGGGTCTGCCTCGGCTCGCCCAACGTGGTGCGCGGCCGCTCCCAGTCGAGCAACCTGAGTGCCCGCGAGGCCATCGGCGAGGGCTGCGGTGACATCCTCTGCTCGGACTACTCGCCCATGACCCTGCTGCACGCCGTGTTTACCCTGATGCGCCTCGGGCTGCGGCCGATGCACGAGGCGATCCGCATGGTCAGCCTCAACCCGGCCCAGGCCGTGGGCCTGGATGGACGGACCGGCTCCATCGACATCGGCAAGGACGCCGACCTGGTGCTGGCCGATTGCGCGGAAGGCCTGCCCAGGGTGCTGAAAACCTTTGTCCGCGGCAGGGAGGTCTTTGCCACATGCTGAACATTGGCAGCAACATCAACGAGGCCCGGGTGGACGGAAGTCTGCGGGCCATGCGCCGCGACCTGGAATCGTTCGCGGAGTTCGGCCTGACCGCGGCCGAGATCTCGGTCCACGGCCTGGACGCGGTCCGCAACGGCCGGCTCGACCGTCGCCGCACCACCGAGATTGCATCGATCCTGCGGGATTTCCCCTTCCGCTACTCCACCCACGCCCCCAATCCGCTCAACCTGATGGACCAGAACTGCCCCGAGCTGCACCGGGACGTGCTCCTGGCCTCGCTGGAATTCACCGCCGCCATTGGCGCCGAGTGCATGGTCTACCACCCCGGCCGCTTTCTGGTGGAAGAGGAGTTCGGCATTCGCGGGCCATCGCCCGTGGCTGCCGGGGACAAGGAGCGGCTGCTCGAACGGGAGGCGCGGACCCTGGCCGCCGCGGCTGACGCCTTCTCCGAGGTGACCCTGGCCATGGAGAACGCCCGGCCCTACACCTACCACTCGCCATACTGCTACGCCGAGATGCCTTTTGAGCTGGCCAGGCAGATCCGCGCCATCGACCGCGACAACGTGCGCATGACGCTCGACTTCGGCCATCTCCACCTGTCGGCGCGCTACTACGAGCTGGACGAGGTCGAGGAGGTGCGGGCCGTGGCCGACCTGATCGCCCACTGCCACGTGCACGACAACTTTGGCCGCTCGATCAACTACAGCGAGAAGAACCAGGCCCACCAGATCCCCTTTGGCAAGGGCGACTCGCACATGCCGGTGGGGTGGGGCGACATTGCCTTTGCCGACCTGTTCACGGCCTTTGTCCACAACTATGAGGGGCTCTTGATCTGCGAGCTGCGCAGCCGCTACTTCGAGCGGACCCCGGAGGCGGCCGGCAACCTGGCCGGGGTACTCCACGGTATCGGTGCGGGCAGGGCCTGTGTCCAGGCCGACTGAACCGGGGCAGCGGATCCGGCCGGGCCATGGCCGCGACCTGATCCGATTGCTCCGCGGACAGACGCCCGGGCAGCTGGTCATCCAGCTCACCGACCGTTGCAATGCCCGCTGCCCACAATGCGGCATGCGGGTCACCGAGTCCTTTGCCCGCGCCCGGCTGGATCTGGACACGGTCAAGCGGCTGATCGACG
>JBGSPP010000141.1:0-9870 GCA_041738515.1 Desulfobulbus sp. | reverse complement strand
CAAGGGATTGGAACATGGGCGGCTGCGCGTTCGGGTTTGGGGGCGGGCGGTGGCGGCGACCGGGCCGGGCGCCGCGGTTCAGTCGATGTTGTGTTTCTTGGTCTTGTAGCGCAGGCTGCGGAAGCTGAGCTTGAGCAGGTCAGCGGCCCGCATTTTGGAGTTGTCCGCCTTGGCCAGGGCATGCAGGATCATCTCTTTTTCCACCCGCTGGAGGATGTCCTCCAGGCCCCGGTCGAACAGTTCCTGCTCGTCGTGGGCGGCGACAAACAGCGGCACCCCGGCCAGGTCCCCGGTCTTGACCGGTTTGGTTTTTTCCTGGCGGTGCAGGGAGAGAATCAAGCTCTCCGGCAGGATGATGTTGGAGGACTCCAGGGCCACGCCGCGCTCGATGATGTTCTCCAGTTCGCGCACGTTGCCGGGAAAGTCGTACTGCATCAGTACTTCCAGGCCGTAGGAGGAGATGGTCTGCACTTCCTTGCCGAGCCGGGCCGAGTATTTTTTGAGGAAATGGTCCACCAGCAGGGGCACGTCGCCGATGCGCTCGCGCAGGGGCGGCATGCGGATCGGCACCACCGCCAGCCGGTAGTAGAGGTCCTCGCGAAACTTGCCGTCGATGATCTCCTGCTCGAGCACCCGGTTGGTGGCGGCGACGATGCGAACATTGACCTGCCGGATCTTGGTCGAGCCAACAGCCATGACCTCCCGTTCCTGCAGGACCCGCAGCAGCTTGGTCTGGATGATGGGCGTCAGTTCGCCGATCTCGTCGAGGAAGGCGGTGCCGCCGTCAGCCTGCTGGAAGAGGCCCGGTTTGTCGGCTATCGCGCCGGTGAATGAGCCCTTGACGTGACCAAACAGTTCGCTCTCAAGCAGGCTTTCCGGGATGGCGCTGCAGGTGATGGGGACAAAAGGCTGGTTCGCCACCCGGGAGCGGTTGTGGATGGCCTTGGCCACCAGTTCCTTGCCCGTGCCCGATTCGCCGTAGATGAGGACGTTGGCCGGGGTGGGCGCGATCTTGGCGATCAGTTCGAAGAGCTTCATCATCTCCGGGCTCCGGCCGATGATCTCGGGAAAACCGTCCTCCGCCGCCGCGCCTGCCTGCGGTTTTTTCCGCATCGCCGCCCGGATGACCTTCTTGATCTCCTCGACGTTGAAGGGCTTGGTAATGTAGTCGAAGGCTCCATGCTTCATCGCCGTGACCGCATCGTCGGGCGAGGCAAAGGCGGTGATCATGATCACCGCCGTCTCCGGCCGCAACTCTTTGATCCGGGCCAGCAGTTCCAAACCGGTCATGCCCGGCATGCGGATGTCTGAAATCAGCAGGTCAAACGGGGCCTGCTCCGCCAGAGCGAGCGCGGATTTGCCTTCGGCTGCGGTGGTCACCCGGTGTCCTTCCTTTTCCAGAAGGATCTTGAGAAACTCGCGCATGCTCAGCTCATCGTCGACAACGAGAATGCCAGCCATGACTTTCCTTTTAAAAATCCTTGCAAATCAATCTATTGGATATATGGGCCAGTGTATCCGCAAGGGCAAGGCGAAGTCAAACAATATCCATACCAGTTTACAAGAGATCGCGGATGGAGTAGAAGGGGAGCGGTTCTTTTCTCATGCCTTGCACCGGGATGCACCACCATGGATCAACAGGAACAATTTGATCAGCAGACCCTGACCGAGCACCTGGCCGAGCTGCGCTCCTGCCTGCTGGTTTCGATGGCCGCCGTGGCGGTCGGCTTTGCCGTGAGTTACGGTTTTGTCCGCGAGCTGGCCGAATGGTTCCTGCGGCCGCTGATAGCGGTGTTGCCCGAGGGCAAGACGCTGATCTTCACCTCGTACCAGGAAGGGTTTTTTTTTATCTGAAGCTCGCCCTGGTCTTCGGTATCGTCCTGGCCAGCCCTGTCCTGTTCACGCAAATCTGGCGGTTCGTCTCGCCCGGCCTCTATTACCACGAAAAAAGGGTGCTGATCCCCTTCACCTTGATTTCTACCCTGTGTTTTGTCGGCGGCACAGCCTTTAGCTACTTTGTCGTCTTCCCGCCCGCCTTTCGCTTCCTGGTTGGCTATTCCAATGAGTTCCTCGAAGTCATGCCCGGGGTCGACGAGTATTTCTCGCTCGCCCTGCGGCTGTTCCTGGCCTTCGGCGTCATCTTCGAGCTGCCGGTGTTCATGGTTTTTCTCGCCAAAGTCGGGGTGGTCAGCAAGCCCTTCCTCACCAGGCACCGCAAGTACGCCGTGCTGATCGCCTTCATCATCGCCGCCATCCTCACGCCCACGCCGGATGTGGTCAATCAGCTGCTCATGGCCGGACCGCTGGTGCTCCTCTATGAGATCAGCATCTTTGCCGTGGGGCTGTTCGCGCGGAAGCCCCTGGCCGGGTTCCCGCCCAGGACCGATATCGACGCGGTCTGACCAGCGGCAGACAGACCTGGGCGCAGTCAGGGTGCGCCGTCGGGAGTCCGATGCGGTCTTTGTGCTTGCCCAATGAGATAGAAGACGTGTAAGATAAGCACGTTAACTCGTCTGCCGAGGCAACGGCGCGGCCAGATACGCCGCCCGGAATGCCGGCAACGCTGCCAACCGTCAACAGGAGGAGCACCATGAGCTATATCGCGGAATTCGAGAAAGCCCTGCAGATCGGCCGGCCGCCGAACATCAGGACCCTGTTCCCCCATTCGCGTGCCCTGCTGGTCAGCGGCAAGGTGATTGACCGGGCCATGCTGGCCAAGGGCGGGGCCATGACCATTGCCGCCAACGGCCGCAGCAATCTGGTCATCCGCGGGGCACTGCAGGCGGCGCAGCGAGCCAGGGCGGCCATTATTATCGAGATCGCCCGTTCCGAGGGCGGCGCCAGTGCCTACTGCGCCACCAACTACTGGAACATGGCCCGGCAGGTTGACGCGCTCTGCAACGAACTGGGCATCACCGTGCCGGTGGCCATCCACGCCGACCATTACGGCATCAAGAAGACCACGGATGTCCCCGTGGCCGCGTTCGAGATCCCAACCATCTTCGAGGCCGGCATCACCTCGATCGCCATCGACGCCTCCCACATGCCCGATGACGACAACCTGCTGGCCAGCATCGAGCTGGCCCGTTGCGTGCCCTCCTGGGCCGGGCTTGAGACCGAGGTCGGCGAGATCAAGGGCAAACTCGGCCTCTCCACCCGGGAGGAGGCCCTGTTCATCATTCAGGGGCTCAACGCCCACGACGTTTTCCCTGACTGG
This sequence comes from Desulfobulbus sp., assembly GCA_041738515.1. GTDB lineage: Bacteria > Desulfobacterota > Desulfobulbia > Desulfobulbales > Desulfobulbaceae > Desulfobulbus. The sequence continues at coordinate 6,653 of JBGSPP010000141.1, read as the reverse complement.
ATCGCGCTCAACAACGGCACCACCCATGGCATCGAGGCTTCTGCCCAGGGCATCCAGGTGGAACTGACCGCCGAGATCCACAAGGCCCTGGCCGGTTACGCCGTTTCGGGCGCCCAGCACGGCACCTCGGGCAACAACTCCGACCGGCTGCGGGCCATCGCCGCCCAGACCTACACCACCAAGGCCAATGTGGCCACAGCCCTGCAGATGGTCTCCTGGGGTCTGGCGGTCAACGATTACGGCAATGCCGAACTCGATGCCAATGGCGACTTCATCAAGCTGGCGGGCGAGGGCGTCACCGAGGAGCTGTGGCAGGCGATGCGCGAACACGCCCAGGCCAAGGGCTGGAAAAAGGGCGATTACAAGAGTCTCAACCTGCCCTTTGAAAACAGGATCATGGGCCAGCCCAGAGCGGTGCGCGAACGCATGGCCCGCCGGGTCGAGGACTTTATCTACACCATGCTGGTCGAGGTGTTCAACGCCGCCGACACCGCCCGTTTCGGGGTCGAGGCCATCCTTGAGGCTGGCTCGTTCGACCTGGGGCCCAAGACCGGCCGCATCGAATCGCCGGAACTGTGGAGCCCGGACAAAATCCGCGAGCGCGCCGCCGCCATGGCCACCGACAAAGGGCCGCAGGGCAATTTTGACGATTGACGCGCCGGGCGGCAGTCCGGATTTCTATCAACGTGGAGAAGTGACTTGAAAGAATTGCAGAAAATACTGGTGACCGGCGCGGCAGGCTTTATCGGCCACGGGTTGTGTCAGCGCCTGCTTGCCGAGGGCAGGACCGTGGTCGGGCTCGACAACCTCAACGACTATTACGATCCACAGCTCAAACGGGATCGGCTGGCCCGGCTGCAAACCTGTTCCTCCTTTCGCCATGCCCACTTCGACATGGCCGACCGGGAGCGGACCGCGGCCCTGTTCGCCGAGGAACGGTTCGACGCGGTGGTCAACCTGGCCGCCCAGGCCGGGGTGCGCTACTCGCTCATCAACCCCCACAGCTACGTCGACACCAACCTGGTCGGCTTTGTCAACCTCCTTGAGGGCTGCCGCCACACCGGCGTCAAGCATCTGGTCTACGCCTCGTCGAGCTCGGTCTACGGAGCCAACACCCGCATGCCATTTTCCGTGCACGACAACGTCGACCATCCGGTGTCGCTGTACGCGGCCTCGAAAAAGGCCAATGAGCTGATGGCCCACACCTACAGCCACCTGTTCGCCATCCCCACCACCGGCCTGCGCTTCTTCACGGTCTACGGGCCGTGGGGCAGGCCGGACATGGCCCTGTTCCTGTTCACCAAGGCCATCCTCGAGGACCGGCCCATCGACGTCTTCAACAACGGCAACATGGAACGCGACTTCACCTACATCGACGACATCGTCGAGGGCGTGGTGCGGGTGATCGACCATGTGGCCGAACCCAACCCGGCATGGAGCGGTGACCGGCCCGATGCCGCGACCAGCTACTGTCCCTGGCGGGTGTACAACATCGGCAACAACAGCAAGGAGCGGCTGATGCGCTATATCGAGGTGCTGGAAGAATGCCTTGGGCGCACGGCGAAGAAGAACTTCCTGCCCATGCAGGACGGCGATGTGCCGGCCACCTACGCCGACGTGGCCGATCTGGTCGAGGCGGTCGGCTTCAAGCCGGCTACCACCATCGAGACCGGTATCCGCAACTTTGTTGACTGGTACCGCGAGTATTACAAGGTGTGAGCACTGTCCCAGGGTGCAGAAGGTCTCAATGCAGCAATGCGCCCCCATCCCATCTGCACGGTTCCATTCTCCATCGCCAACGCCTGCAGGCTGTTGGCGATGGTTTGTTTTTCCCTGCTCAACGCCATGGAAGCGCCTTGACAAGGTGTTTCCCGATCCGAGACAATTCCAGGCAGTTTTCATAACGCATCCGCAAGCAAATCAGGCGGGCGGGAAGATTCCCCACAGCCTGTTCCGCTAGAACTCGTATGCCAGCCGGGTGGTGAAACCGAAGCCGTTGCCGTCGGTTCCGCCATCCTCCACAGTGAAGTCCTCGTCATAATAGTATTCGAGAATCACCGTGGTTCCTTCGAAGATGCCCATGGCGCCGGAAACACTGTAGCGGTATTCGGGAAGCTCGAGTCCAACGGACTCCCAGGTCTTCTGGTACCCAAGAGCAAAGACTGTCTCCTTGCCCGCCAGTTCGGTGGTGTAGGCGAATTCGGTGTTCCAGGCCTTGGGCTCGGCCCCGCCGTGGGCAAAGGAAAGGTCCTCGACCTGGAAGCTGTCGAGGGCAGTAGTGTATTCGGAAAACAGGGAGAACCCTTTGAATTGCGCGCCGGCAAACAGGTTCAACCCGGTGATGGCGTCATGCAGAAGGATGTCATCGTCCTCGGAACGTGGCAGTTCGTCGGCAATGCCATCGGCGTCGGCCAGATTGCTCACCCAGCCTGCGCCGCCGCGCAGGCTGAGGTCGTCCTGTTCGTACGCATAGGCGATGGACGCGCCATAACCGTTGACGGTGCTGTCGTCACCGACCTCGTCCACGCCATTGTAGGCAAAAACCGAGGCGGTGAACCCGTTTTTCTCAAAGCCGGCAGTCACACCTTCCTCGTTGATCTCGCCAAGCGTCTGGGTAAAGGGGTCCTGGATCATGCTGGTGGAGAAATCGCCGAAGGGGGCGTATATTTTTCCCGCCGTCAGGAACAGGGGGAAGGCTTCATTCCCGCCCAGGGTGATGTTGGCCTCGTCGATGTACAGGTCCTCGTCGTCGCCGTCGTAATCGATGACGATTTTGCCTTTGGCCCACTCCGAGGCCTTGAGATCGAGGATGAGTTCAACGGTGTCCAGGTTGAATTCGCTGCTGCTGGTGCCTCCGAAGTTCTCGGCGACAATGAAGTCGCCCTCGATAGACCCGCTCAGCGTAAGCATCTCCCCGATCTTCAGACCGCTTTCTACCTTCTCCTCGGCCGCTGCGTCGACCTTTGCCTCGGACGCCTCGGTTTTGGCGGTTTCGGTGATTGCTTTTGACCCGCTGACGGTGGTTTCCATCTCGGTCAGGCGTTGGTTGAGCTGCTGATTTTGTTGCGTCAGCATCTGCACCTGCTGCTTGAGTTGTAAAAGCTCGTCACTGGCAGCGGCCGCCTCGGCAGCCGGGGTGCTGGCCAGGCAGAGCATGCCGGCCGCCATCAGGGTCAGGGTGGTGTTGATCGTTTTCTTCATGGGAGTTCCTTAGGGTGATTATAACACGCAATTAATATTTCGTAACACTGTCGGCCTGGTTGTACCAGAGACCTGCTCCGCTCTCAAGTACAATCATTCCTGCCATGCATACAGCTCGATGGTGGCCGGATCGCAGGTGCAGCAGCCCTTGCAGGCAGCGGTCGATCCAGGGAGTTGCCGCACCTTGCCCTTGCGCACCCAGGTCTCGAGCAGCGGCCGCAGGGTGTCGACCTCGACCCGGAAATGCAGGGCCATGTCCCGCAAGGGTGCATCTTCCTCTCCCGCAGGTAGTGCTTGACTTGCATCAGATCCATGAGGCGCTCCCGTAACTCTTGGCTGCCAGGCTGGCCTGGGCCGCAGCGGATGGAACCGTCAGACCGGTCGCAGTCCGACGGCTTGTGAATTTCAAGATGGCCACGACCGCGATCAGGGCGCAGAGATCGGTCGCAATCACCAGGGACGAATACCCCGGATGGGCCGCGAAGTTGACCGTCTGGTAGAAGAGCGTCGAGGCCACGATGGCAAGAAAGGAGGTCCAGAATCCGGCGAATCCGGCCCAGGCTAGGCTGGTTTCCCGGTAGACAGCCGCAATGGCCGCGCTGCAGGGAAAATACAGCAGCACGAACAGCAGCATGTAGGCAAAGGCGGCGCTCTGACTGCCGAACAGCCGAGGTCTTTGGTCTCGCCAAGAGCCTTGTGGCTGTTGGCATATGGCGAGTGCGGCAGGAAATACGCGTGGTGAAATTTTTTAGAGGTTCCTAATACCAAAAATACAAATATTCTGGCAGGTGGGATGGTCAATACAATTTTAGCTGTATTTAATACAATTTTTAAGCAAAATATTTTTTCCACGTTGAGACAATGTTTGATCCTGGCTGGACGTTGGAATAAGAATAGGGGAGATGCCATGATAACAGCAGAAAGGAGACAAGACATGGAACACACGCGGCTCAGCCCCAGCCAGGAAGACTATCAGGAAGCGACCTTCTTCTTCGCCAAAGAAAAGAACGTGGCCCGGGCCAAGGATATCGCCCAGCGCCTGAAGGTTCGCGCTCCGTCGGTGACCAGCGCATTGCGTTCGCTGGCAGCCCTTGGTCTGGTCAACTCCACCCCCTATGACCTCATCACCCTCACCTGGCAAGGGCTTGAAATGGCCCGGGACATAGTCGAGCGGCACGAGGCGTTGAGCCATTTTTTTATAGCCGTGCTTGGCGTGGACCCGCAGGAGGCGGATCAGGCGGCCTGCAAGATGGAGCACACCGTGCCCAAACAGATCGTGGAGCGGTTGGTGAAATACGCCGAATACATCCGTCACTGTCCGCGCGGCGGCATCACCTGGGACTCTGGCTTCGGTTATTATTGCACAACCGGATGCGTTTCAGGCCAATGTGAGCGGGTACGGCCGGACCTGGGAGAGGAAAAAGGGCGGGGGTAGTGGAAAACAGCGGCTTGGCTAAAAGCCAAGATTGGTGCGGTCAGAGATTACAGGCAGGCGAGACGGCCGGATGCGAACCGGCCGTCAGGAGTGCGAACTAAGGTGAGCGGTAGGCGAAGCGCCGCAGATGTCTTTGACGCCGACCCCAATCAACGCTGCGGCCGACCGGTGTGCCAGCCTCAGGGTGTTGCCGGGCGGGCGGTCTGGATGCTGGCGACGTTGGTTTTCCGTTGCTGCAGGCCGTTGACAAAGGCGTACCGGTCTTCGGTGACCTCGACCGTGGGCGGGTAGCGGGTGAGCTCAAAGAGGAGGTAGCCACGCAGCAGTCCGCGCCAGAAAGCCATGTGGGGCGAACCGGAGTGGCGCATCAGGTTGCCGGCGGTCATGCGGAAGGGGAAGATGTGTACCGAGAACGCCTGCTGGCCGGAATTGAGGGCAAAATCGGCGATGGTGTAAATCTCCTCGATGGCCGGGTCGGTCATGGCGAAACAGCCGACCGACTCACGCTTGCCATGCACCATGATCAGGCCGCCCGAGGCCTTGTGCATCTGGTCGTATTCGTTGGGGTAGCCGATGTTGAAGGCCAGGTGGTAGTTACTCCTCGGGTTGAGGCGGGTCGGCGTGACCTCATAGAAGCCCTCTGGCGCCTGCAAGTCGCCCTCGCGCATCTTCGGCCCCAGTTTGCCGGAAAAATTGGCGACGCGGTAGGTCTTGAACCGCTGGAAGGTTTCGCCCTTCTTCACCCACAGTTCCAGTTCCTTCTCATCCTTGAAGATGCGGACAAAAATCGGCGCGCCGAGCCGCAGCGAGGCCTTCTTGAACTCTTCCCGCAACAGGGGCTCGCGCTTGGTGCGCACCTCCTGGGAGAGCGGGCTCTGCGGTGTGACCACCCCCGTTTCCACCGGTTGCGGCTCGCGGGGTGGCGTCGGCGTGGGTGGCGGCAGCTGGATCTGGGTAGTTTCCGGCTCCGGCGCTGGCGGCGGCTTGACCTTGCGGGAACAGCCCGGCCCTACGGTCAGCAGGGTCAAAACCAGACAGGCGATGCACAACATTCTCGCCTTGACGGCGCCTTGGGATCCGGTGATCTTCGTCTTTTCCATATCCTGGGTCGTTGATGCGCGCATAGGTTGTGCTTGGTTGGTGATGCGCCGACTGCCGGCCCGAGCTTTGAGCTGCGGTTCGACAGATCAGGCGAAGGTCCCGTTCAACTCCGGTTGTTTTCCTGGCCTTCCTGCAGCAGGGCCAGGGCGGCGCGGACGATGCCATCCGCGTCGATGCCCGCCTCCCGCCAGAGTACGGACTGCGGCCCCTGTTCGATGAACCCGTCGCCATAGCCCAGCATCCTGAGCGGCGGTCGCAGGCCGCGCTCGGCCAGCATCTGCAGCACCGCGCTGCCAAATCCGCCCTGGATGCTGTTATCCTCAATGGTGATTACCCGTCCGGTCCGCGCCGCCCAGTCGGCGATGAGTTCGCCATCGAGCGGTTTGAGGAAGCGGGGGTTAATGACCGCGGCATCGATCCCCTGTTTGCCAAGGCGCTCGGCCGCGGTCAGGGCCGGGCACACCCTGTTGCCGATGGGCAAGAGGAGCAGGTCCGATCCCTCGCGCAGCATCTCGCCCCTGCCCAGAGGAAGGTGGACAAACTCGGCGTCCAGGGGGACGCCCTCGCCGCTGCCGCGGGGATAACGGATTACCACCGGTCCGGGGTGTTGCAGGGCGGTGTGGAGCATGTGCTGCAACTCGTTCTCGTCCTTGGGCGCCATCAGCACCAGATTGGGGACGCAGCGGAGAAAGGCGAGATCAAAGACGCCGTGATGGGTCGGCCCATCGGCGCCGACCACACCGCTGCGGTCAAGGGCGATGGTCACCGGCAGATTGGGCAGGCAGACGTCGTGGATCAGCTGGTCCAGAGCGCGTTGCATGAAGGAGGAATAGACGGCGAAAAAGGGGCGCATCCCCTCCAGGGCCAGGCCGGCGGCAAAGGTGACGGCGTGCTGTTCGGCGATGCCGACATCGAA
>JBGSPP010000129.1:0-15389 GCA_041738515.1 Desulfobulbus sp. | reverse complement strand
TCGGCCAGCGGGTCAACGCCGGCACGTTCGGTCACCCCGCCGGGCTGGCCGTGGCGTTCCATTCGCACCCGGTCGCGAACGCTTGCGAAGGTCACCAGCGGGTCCAGGCCGATAAACGAATAACGGCCCCACTTCTCGCCGCCTTCCATGGACTCGAAGAGAAAGGCGTACGGATCGTCGCCGGCCACCTTGGCAAAGATGGTGAGCGGGGTATCCAGGTCGGCGATGATGGTCCGATGCACCGGCGCCAGGTCGACCTGGCTGATCATCTCGATAAACTGCTGCTGTGCGGGAAAATACATGGGCAACCTGCGCTGCGGTCAAACGGGGATGGTTGGCGTCCTCCGGTGGCGGGACGGGGTTCCGGATGCGGCGGTGGTAGCGATGTGCCGCAACGGGGAGAAGCGAGACCGGGGAGACAAACAAAAAAGCCACGGAAGCATACTGCTCCCGTGGCTTTTTTGAAAGATGGAACGACAGGAAAAAAGAAACGGGCTCTCAGGCAAGGGGCTGCATCTTGTTGACCCTCTTGGTCAACCGGGACACCTTGCGCGAGGCGTTGTTCTTGTGGATCGTTCCCTTGGCCGCCGTCTTGTAGATAACCGGGATCGCAGCCTGGAGAGCGGCTTTGGCCTGCTCCTCGGAGCCTGCGGCCAGCGCGTCTTCGATCTGGCGGATGGCGGTTTTCATGGCCGACTTGTTCATCCGGTTACGCAGACGGCGCATTTTCGATTGACGATCTCTCTTCTCAGCAGACTTGTGATTGGCCATGGGGGGTCTAACTCCTTATGCAGGGCATCGATGATGAATGATGAAAATTTCAGAAGTGTGTCGTATATCGGAATCCCGACCGAATGTCAAGCAGATTAGCCTTATCCCGCCAGCCAAAATCACTTGACCACCGCGGCCCCTTCCAGGTTGACGCCGACTGCGTCGGTCAAATCGGTGGAATCCACCAGCGCCTTCTCCAGCCGGGCCCCGGTCAGGTCTGCCTCGCGAAAACTGGCACGGTACAGATCGGCCTTGCGCAGGTCGGCCTCGCGCAGGGAGGCGCCATCGAGCTTGGCGCCCTTGAGATTGGCTTCTTCCAGGTCGGCGCCGCGCAGGTTGCTGCCCTTGAGGTTGGCGCGTTCCAGATCGAACCCGTCCAGATTCTTGCCGGAGAGGTCCATACCGGAGAGGTCACAATCCACGCAGCGTTTCTTGTCAAACAACTGGGTGAGGACAGCCTGCCTGTCGGCCGTCAACGCAGCCGCCTTGGGCGGTGGGGGCGGCTCTGCCGCGACCGGCGGCTCCGGCTCGGCCGTGACGACCTCGGGTTTCTTAACCGCTGTTGTGGCGGGCAGCTCGGGCGGGACTTCAGGGATGGCCGCAACGGTGGTTTCAACCTCTTTTTCAGGCGCCTTGGCCACGTCAGGAATCGGGGCCGGTTCCGGCTCAGATTGCCGGTTGATGGCTTTAACCGGCGACGTCACGGCTTGTTCCTCAACCCGGGCCGCCTTGACCGGCTTCTCCAAGACTGGCGGTATTCGCTCCTCGACCGGCGGCGCGACCTGCTCTGCCACTACCGGCTTCGGTTCTTCAATCGGGGCAACTGGTGCGGCCATCAGGGACGGAGCAACCGCCGCAACCTCCACGGGTTCGGCCTGAATCGGCTTGGCGGTGAGGGAGGGCGGTTCGGCTTCGGCGGCCTCGGCTGTCTTCGCCAGTTGCGCCGTATCCTTGACGGTCCCACCGGGCGAGTGGATCGCCTCGTCCGGCACCACCGCGTCCGCCATGGGTGTCAGCTGTTTTGGTTGTGCCGGTTCCGCCTGTCCGCCCAAGACTGCTGACGGAGCCGGTGCAGGCTCGCTCGGGGCCGGTTGCGGTTCCTCCCGCGGCTTGACCACAGGGACGGCCGCGACTGGCTCGGGCGAAGCGGTTTTCTTCTCGGCAGTCACCGCCGGAGTGCGAGGCGCGCTTTCCGGCCGAGCCACCGTGGGCGCCTCAGCCGGCTCATCCACCTTTTCTTTCGGCTCTTCCACCCGGGCCGGCCGGGGGGTGCTCGCCCTTTTGCCCTGGATCGCATCGAGGAAGGCCCCCTGGACCACCGCGCCGGCGAGATTGGCGCCGGTGAGATCGGCGCCTGCCAGATCGGCGCCACCGAGGTTGGCATCCTGCAGGTTGGCGTTCTTGAGATTGGCCCCGGACAGGTCCGCCAGTGACAGTTTCGCCCCCGACAGGTTGGCCCCCTCGAGATTAACGCCCTTGAGGTCGGTCCGGGTCAGATCTGCATCGGCCAGGTCGCAGCCAGGGCAGGCTCTGGTTTCGAGCAGCTGCTTGAAATTCTGCTGCACCTCGGGGCTCGACGATCCAGGAGTGGCCGCATGGCCGTTTGCGCCAGTCAGGCCAACCAGGAAAAACGCCAGGGCAAGAGACGTTCTGTTGTGATTCATGACAAGTGTTCCTTGATTATACCAATGCGTTGCCAACGTCCACCATGCTCATCGACAACCACTTGATGCCCGCTTGCGGCGTCGCCACCGCATCCCTGCCACCGCACGACGGTCGGGGATCGTCGTCAGCGCAGGAAAAGACGAAGTTCGGGTTGGTTGCAGGACATCATCTATACCCGACAACCGCCGGCGCTTCAAGATTCTTCCATCAAGAGGACCACATTGGCCAAGGCAGGAATCCGGACGGACATCCGAACACGGGGTGGGAAAACAGACGCAGCCGACCGTCGCCGGCAGATGTCCGGCAACGGTCGACTTGGTGGAAACATGGGCGGGGTCAGGCCGCTCTGGTATGCAGGCCTACGATCTTGGGCACCTTCTGGCGCTCAATCTTTTTCGGCACCAAGCCGTTGGCCATGAAGGCCGTGCACAGCTTGCGCTTGGCAAAAGGGCAGTCGGTAATGTTCCAGCAGGGGGTGTACTGGAGCAGTTTTTTCAAGGCGGCGATGGAGATGCCGTGCTCATGAATCATCTCCCGCAGGCACTCGATCCACTTGATGTCGTCCATGGTGAAGTAGCGCCATTTGCCTTTGCGCTGGGGCGTGATCAGCCCCTCTTCCTCATAGATCCGCAGCGTCCTGGGATGAACGCCAAGCATCTGCGCTGCTACGCCGATGGTGAATATCGCTTTCGTTTCGTCAACCATTGCAAGCCTCATGCGGTGAGGCCGCGGCCGGAACCAGAGATTCCGACCGCGGCCAATCTAGGAGTCCGCCGACTCAGTGCGCCTCGTGGTGGGTGAAACTGCCGCCGAAAAACCGCTCCCCTTGCAGGAAGGCGATACCGGTGAAGCCGATCCCGGCCAGGGCGACGATCCACTCAAACCCCGAGGGCGTGTAGTTCAGGTAGGTGGGCAGGTTGTCGAAGCCGCTGTACTGCGGCACGATCTGGCCCGCGGTTACCATGTTCAGCCTGGCGACGAACATCCCGACCAAGGCCATCAGCGCGGCGGTGGACATGGCCCAGACGCTCCGCATCCGGGTCAGGACCAGCAGCAGAACCGGTGCGACCAGGCCAACGCCGATCTCTATCATCCAGAAGTTCGTGGCCAAGGGGCCGCTGTAAAGCGCGTCCGCCGCGGTGCGACCATCGGAAGGCCCGCCGACGTAGGAGGAGGCCATCTTCCAGAAGGTGGAAACCGCGACCAGGATGAGCATCAGCAGCAGGACCTTGCCGGCGGCTTGGACGCCTGTGAATACATGCTGCTCCATCTGCCGGCCGCGGATGAGGTAGGCGTAGTGAGTGAACAGGACGGAAGCCGCTGCGCCGGACAGGAAGGCGCAGGCCAGGAAGTAGACCGGCAACTGCGGGCCGTACCAGAAGGGGCGGGCAGCCAGGGTGGAGAACACACCGCCCAGGCAGGTATTGGCCGCGACTTCGGCAAGGGCGCCGAGGATACCGAGCGCCAGGGCCAGGGTATAGTGCCGGGTGAGGATCAGCCAGAACTCAAGCAGGATGAAGCCCAGGGCCGCGCCATACAGGGTGCCCATCCACCAGATGTTGGAGGTGATGTTGGGCGAGATCACGTTATAAATCGCCATGCGCCAGGGGCTTTCGATCTCCATGCCGATGACGGTAAAGCCACTGAGAATGGTGATCAGCGAAATCCAGACCATGCGGTTGGCCAGGGGGGCCAACTTGTTGCCGCCGAACACGTGACTGATAGCTGCCAGCAGGCAGAGCCCGGTGGAGGTGATGGCGAAGAAGGCATAGGTCGCAATCAGGAGCCCCCAGGGCACTTCCCGGGTGTTGTTGAAGATGTGTTCGTGGCCGATGACGAAGCCGGCCAGGCCGACGCCGACGCCGCCGACCAGCAGCAGACCGAAGAAAATGGACAGCACCTTGACCAGCGGACTGGATACTTCCGGTTCCGCGGTTGCAGTCAGTGAAAACCCGTTTGCCATGACAGACCTCCTCGTGTTCGTTGGTTCCTGGTTGAAAGTGGGGGACATCAGAGTTTGGCCGGCTCGACCATCCGCTCCCTGTTTTCTTCGCTGGCCAGAGATCCCAGGCCAATGAGTGCGACAATGGCCGAAAATGGCCCCAGAAGCACAAACAGGATTAACGTCAGGCAGAACCAGAGTGATTCGGTAATCTGGGCCAGGTGGGCCTGTATCCACGTTGCCAGAAAGTGACCGCCATCACTTCCCTGCTCTTTAATGCGGCATGCGTGCTGGATGTTCATTGTCTTCCCCTTGTTTCGTTTTTCGCCGGTTGGAGCGATGCTCTTGCCCTCTCTATCGCAAGGCCCGTGCCATCACTGCAGACAAGGGACATCTTTCCTTCTGAAAAGAAGCAACATATTAATGTCACGAGAGAAAGAAGATGTACCAGTATTCATTTATAGGTTTTACAGACAGACAGCGTTGGCAATAAATCTCTTCGATGGGCGCAGCATGCGCCCCCAAGGCCCAGCAAGACCGGCGCACAATTCGCCCGGAAAGCTTCAGCGGCGAAACCCGGACTATTAAAGCTATATATTGTTTGAATTATTCAATTTATGTGACAGAAACGACCAATCGAAGCAGAAGAATTCCAGCGCCCCAAGCGATGAACCAGCGCGTTCAACACCTAGAACAAGCCCCCGGACCAAATAAATTTTATATATGATACCGACAAGTTAAACTTTTCGGCGGAAGGAGAAGGCGCACAATACGCCCAAATTGCAGGGAAGCGACGGCACCGCCCCTGATCGCACGCGGCGCGGAGTGGCATAATGATGGATGGAAAACTGTGGATTTGAGGAAAAGCGCGGGGGCGGAAGGTGGAACAATTCGGAGGCGTTAGCCGGTCAGGAGAAAGCGCGGAGCAGGAACGCCGATCAATAACGGCAAGGCAGGGAGACAGGGGGAGAACAGGACAACCGGAGGGTACAACTAAAAGCCTCGGGGCGGAACCACAGTCCCGCCCCGAAGCCCTTGCTACGACTTACTTGTGCTGGCCTTTTTCCTCGACCTTGGTCGCACCTTGCATCCGCGCAAGCCCCTTGACGCCGATGTGGCATGAGGTGCAGCGGGTGTTGGAGGCAAAAGCAATGTTGCCGTTATGGCAGACGCCGCAGTACTTGCCGGCATACAGGGCCTGCATGTTGAAATCCTTGTAGTTTTCCTCGGCAGCGCCCAGCCGCATCTCAAATGCCTGGTCGTGGCAGCTGGCGCAGTCGAGCCCCATGTCCACATGACCCTTGTGATCAAAGACCACCGCCTTCACCGGGCGATTAAAGACCACAACCCCGGGCTGCTTCATATCGCTGCCGTGGCAGACCTTGCAGGTTTCCGGCCCGGTGGTGTTGAAGGCGGTCTTGCCGTCGTGGCAGGCGCCGCAGTATTTGCCAGCATCCAGCGAGGCCATGGTGTAGTCGCCCTTGGCCTTGGCCGCTCCACGCTTGCGCTCGAAGAGGTCGGGATGACAACTGTCGCAACTGATGCCGGCGGTGACCACGTGGGTCTTGTGTTTGAACATGGACTTGACCGGTTCCATGTTCACGATCTGGGTGTTGCCAAAGGATTCGTACTGCGGCGCGGCCGCCTTGCCTGCCTCGGGCTGGGCCGGGGCCTGGGCGTGGCTGCCCTGGCAGAACAGGAATCCGGCGACCGCGGCGAAACAGAGTGTCTTGGTGACTTGTGATGCGATGTTCATTGGGTTTTTTCCTCCAGCCGGTTAAACGTCTAGATTGACATTCATATAGAACACATTCGGCAGCGCGCCGGTTTCAGGTCGCAACACCCACACGGTGGTTTCCGGCTGATGCACCAGCTGATACACCTCGCTGGCCGGGTCGCTGAGATCCCCAAACACCCGCACATGGGCCGGACAGGCCTCGACGCAGGCGGTATCCTTTTTCCCCTTGGACAGGCGGGTATCCAGACAGAAGTTACATTTGTCCACCGCCCTGACCTCTTCATTGAAATAGCGGGCGTTGTATGGGCAAGCCGCCATGCAGGTCTTGCAGCCGATGCACTTCTTACTGTCCATGACCACGATGCCGGTGGTCTTGTCCTTATAGGTCGCCACGGTGGGGCAGACGCGGACGCAGGGCGGCTGGTTGCACTGATTGCACAGAATCGGCATGAAAATTGTTTCCTTTTCCGTGGGGCTGATGTTTCTCGCCCGCTCCAGGATGATGGTCCGCCAGCCATAGGAAGGCACGTGGTTGGTCTGCACGCAGGCTTCCATGCAAAGTTCGCAGTTGACGCAGAGGTTCTGCCGCATGACCATGCTGTAGTGCGGCTTGTACGGATAGGATTCGGTCTTCGGCATGGAGCCGATAGCGCCCTGGGCCGACCGGGCGGAGGTCAGCGACAGGACTGTTCCCCCCATGAACAGGCCGGTGATGGCCAGGCCGGCGCGGAGAAAGGTCCGCCGCTCCAGCGAAGGCAGGCTATCCACTCCCTCATCGTGCATCTTTTCCAGCTCAGTAACGTTCATCCCATACCCTCAAGAAGAAAAAGTGGCGAAGAATAACACCGGCGCCAAGTACGACAATGTGCTGTTTTAGCGTCGGAAAAAAGGACGAATAATGAATAGCCCCTCATTTATTTTGTCACGCAGTCAGCGAACATACCCCAAAACCATGAGAAGAGCAAGTTTTCAAACATATGGCAACGGGGCCAACCCGTTTGGCCCGCGCCCTTTTTGCCCTTGCCGAAAGAGCCCCTTCCTGTTCTGATGCAGGCGCTCGCCGCCAACCGTTCCCACGAAGCAACGGATCCTGGCGGCACGCCGAGCCCGAAAGCAGGCACACTTCAACCAACACGCACCCATGAAGCAACAATCCTCACAAAAGATACAGCAGCCGGAAGATTCGCTGGCCATTTTTTACCTGGATCGCGAGGGCCTGATCACCGGCCTCAACAGAAACGCGGAACTGCTCACCGGACGTCCCCTGGCCGACCTGTTCGGCACGCCGATGGACCGCATCCTGGAGGTCGACGAACGCGCCACCAGCCTGACGGGAATTTTTTCCCATATTGACTGGAACCAGGCCCAATCCCGCAACTCCCTGCTTGTCGATCTGGACCAGAACGGGACCCTCATCGAGGTGCTGGCTAACATCCTGCCGGTCTGGGGTCGGGACCGGTCCATCATCGGCGCCCTGGTGACTCTGGACACCAACAACCAAACGTTTTATCACCAGATGCTGCTCGACTCGATCCCCGAGGGTGTACTCACGGTCAACCGCGATCTGGAAATCGTCAGCTTCAACGCCGCCGCCGAACGAATCACCGGCTGGCCTCTGGACAAGGTTCTGGGGCAAAGCTGCCAAGTGGTGTTTCCACCGGAATTGTGCGAAAACAAATGTCTGATCAGGGCCTCCATCGAGACCGCAACGCCAGTTTCCGCCCACACCGTGTACATCAATCACCGCGATGGCCACACCTTCCCGCTCAGCCTGACCACCTCACCGCTGTTTGACCTTAACGGCAAGGTAATCGGCGGGGTCCAAACCTTCCACGACTGCTCCGACACCCTCAACAACGACCTGATCCTGGCCTCGGTGGCCGACGGGGTCTTTACCATTGACCATGATCGCATCATCACCTCGTTCAACCGGGCCGCGGAGCACATCACCGGCTGGACCAGGGAGGAGGTCGTCGGCCGCCCCTGCCATGAAATCTTTCAATCCAGCGTTTGCGGCGAGGGCTGCCTGCTGCAGTTGGCCATCGGCGAAAACTGCATGTATATCGACCGGTCCATCTTCATCAAGGGCAAGGCCGGCAACTCCATCCCGGTCACGGTCAGCTCGGCGCCGCTGTTCGACGATTTCGGCAACATCATCGGCGGCATCGAGACCTTCCGCGACAACACCTCGTCCATTCGCGAGAGCCTGATCCTCGATTCCATCGCCGACGGCGTCTTCACCGTGGACCGCCACTGGCAGATCACCTCATTCAACCGGGCCGCGGAAGAGATCACCGGCTGGTCCCGCGACGACGCCATGGGCAAGTCCTGCTCGGACATCTTCCACTCCTCGATCTGCGGCAAGAACTGCGCCATCGCCGAAAGCCTCTATTCCGGCCTGCCGGTGGCCAACCGGTCGATCACCATCAAGAATATCCGCGGGGAAAAAATCCCGATCAGCATCAGTGCCGCGCCCCTGACCGATCACGAGGGCAACATCATCGGCGGGGTCGAGACCTTCCGCGACCTGACCGCCATCAACACCCTCCGGCAGCAACTGCACCAACGCTACACCTTCGACAACATCCTCTCCAAGGCACCGAGCATGCAGCGGCTGTTCGCCATCCTGCCGGACATCGCCCGCAGCCCGAGCACGGTGCTGATCCTGGGCGAAAGCGGCACCGGCAAAGAACTGATTGCCCGTGCCCTGTACAATGCCAGCGATCGCTCCGACAAACCCTTTGTCACTGTCAACTGCGGCGCCCTTCCGGAAACCCTGCTGGAGTCGGAGCTGTTTGGCTACAAAGCCGGCGCTTTCACCGACGCCCGCAAGGACAAGATCGGCCGGTTTGCCGCCGCTGAGGGCGGCACCCTCTTTCTGGACGAGATCGGCGAGATTCCGCCCGCGGTGCAGGTCAAGCTGCTGCGGGTGCTGCAGGAGCGGATCTACGAACCCCTTGGCTCCAACACCCCGGTCAAGGCCGATGTCCGTATCATCACCGCCACCAACCGCGACCTCCAGGCCCTGGTGCGGGAAGGTGCCTTTCGCGAGGACCTGTTTTACCGCCTCAACGTGGTCAAGATCCAACTGCCGCCGCTGCGGGAGCGCAAGGAGGACATCCCCCTGCTGATTGACCACTTCATCAAGAAATACAGCGCCCAGCAGGGCAAGGACATTGTCGGTATCTCCAGCGGCGCGCTCGCTACCCTGATGCGCCACGATTTTCATGGCAATATCAGGGAACTGGAAAACATCATCGAGTATGCCTTCATCCTCTGCGAGGGCGGTTACATCCAGCCCCGGCACCTGCCCGATCCCTTCGCCTCGGGCTTCGAGGAACAGGCGGCGGTGCCCGTCCCCTCTTCCGGACTGCAGACCCTGGAGGAGATCGAGCGGCAATCCATCCTCCTCAGCCTGGAACGCAACCGCTGGCGCAAGATGGCCACCTGCCGCGAACTGGGGATCTCCAAGGACACCCTGCGCCGTAAGATCGAGCGCTTCGGCCTGGAAAATCCCCTTGACGATGGCGCCGAATCGGAAGATTAACCTGGCCGCCGGCAATAACAGCAGCACCGCGGCAAACAAAAAAAGCGCCCCGAAAATCGGGACGCTTTTTTTGTTTGCTGGCAGTTGTGCGGGATGAACAGGTTCAGCCGCCGGCCATCCGCCTCTGCCTGGAGGCCTCGTCCTGGTCTGACACGGACCATCGCGGGGAAAACGGCAGGATCGCAGCCCTCAACCTTCCGCAACCCGCAACGGCCGCAGCGACGACTGCGGCAGAATCAGGCCGATGATTGGCGCTTTTTTTTTTGCCCGGCCTCGCCAGTTCTGCGTTGATCTGCTTCCTTGGCTTCTTGCCGTGCAGCCTCGTCACCGACCGCGTGCAGGGTTTTGGGCACAGTCCAATCCACCCGGGCCGAACAGTGCTGGTTGATCTCGGGCGGGCAACCAGCCACCTCCCAGCAGGGTGCATAATCCATCAACTTCTTCAGGCCGGGGATGCTGATGCCCTCCTCGTGGATGAACTTCCGCAGGCAGGTGATCCACTGGATGTCATCGGCGGAAAACATCCGCCGCTTGCCAATAATGGTCGGCCTGACCAGCCCTTCCTGCTCATAGATCCGGAGCGTTCGCGGATGCACGTTCAGCAACCGGGCCGCCACCCCAATGGGGTAGATGGCCACATCGGAGCGGATCGCCTGTATTTCCGTTTTTTTTCTCGCCATACCGGTTCTCCTTGCCATGCCGGACAGACCGGAACGGGCGCCATGCGCCCGCCCAGGTCGTCTTTCGGCGTTTACTCAGTGGTCCTCGGACACATGGCCGCGGAACAGCCGTTCACCCATCATGAACAGCACGCCGCAGAAGGCGAATCCGGATATGGTCACCATCCACTCATGCAGGGTCGGCGAGTAGGGCAGGATATGGGGCAGACCGACAATGTTCAGCTCATGGAACCCTGGGATGATCTGGCCGATAATCACCAGATCATAGCGCATGACAAAGATGCCGATGATGCTCATCAGCGAACCGATGGCCATGGCGGTCAGATTGCGTGCCCGCACCGCCAGGATGATGGCCAGAGGGATCGCCAGCCCCAGACCGACCTCGCCGTACCAGAAATTCTTGGAGTAGATGCCATTGAACAGCGACATGAAGGCTTCGTACTCTCCCGGCGGTTTCCCGGAGACGCCGGCGATGAACTTCCATGTGGTGAAGAATATGATGACGATGTAGAGCAGCGCCCCCAACTTGGCCACCGAACGCAGCGACTCCTGGAGCTTTTCGCTCATCTTCCAGCCGTTGATGGTGTATCCCAGCCAGTGGAAGAAGATCACGGTGGCGCAGCCGGACATCATCGCCGAGATGATGAAGTAAATCGGCATGTACGGCCCGTGCCAGAACTCGCGGCCGTTGAGCAGACCAAACACCGCGCCCAGGTTGGAGTGGGCGGCCACGCCCGAAACGACGCCGAGCAGCCCGCACATGCCGGCGATCTTGTGGCGGCCGGCCTGCAGCAGGGCGAATTCAATCAGCATGAAGAACAGATAGGCCCCGTACAGGGTGCCCATCCACCAGATGTTGGAACTCAGGTTGGGCGAGATGACGTTGTAGATGGCCATCCGCCAAGGGTTCTCGATCTCGAAGAAGATGACCAGAAATCCGGCGACGATGGTGGAAATGGCCAGATACACCGAACGCTTGGCAATAGGCTTGAAGGCCTCGTAGCCAAACACATGGCCGATGGACGAAACCAGACACAGGCCGGTCGAGGTGACGACGAAAAAGACATAGGCGGCCAGCATCAGCCCCCAGGGCACCTCGCGGGTGACGCCGTAAGCGTGCTCGTGGCCGATGAACATGGCGTGCGTGCCGAAGGCCACCCCGATCACGGTCAGGACGCCCAGGATGCCGATGACTCCGTTGTACACTCCCGAACGGCTGCCTTCCAACCCCCCTTCCTGGGGCAGGACCTTGGTCAGTATACTTTCCATACGCTTGCTTCCTCCTTGCCGAGCCCGCCCATGCACGCGCATGCCGCTCGACGCTGATTGTTCTTCCATGCGTTGCCGCACCCCCGGCCAACGGCTGGAACCCTCAAGGCAAATCGCTTTCCTCCCGCACGGCCTGCAGGACCGGTTTGATCCGCAGATCGAACAGCGTATGGAGAAGAGCACCACCCAACCAGATGACGAAAAACACTATTGCTTCCATCCCTTCCTCCTTGACTCCGGCTTGCCCGGCCCGCGACGGTCACGGAATGCGCATTGGCGGATGCAACGTTCCCATCTGTCGCCGGCGCGGCGCCCGCTTTCCTGTTTGGTCCGGTTGGCATGCCGTGCTCCGGACCTCGCTTGCGCGCACGCAGAACACCCTTATGATCAATACATAGCAATTGGCCCAGCCGACTGTCAAGAAAATTTACTCTTTTATTGTCATGTAATTTGTAAATTGATTACGCACATTGCGCCCGTAATCTGATTTCGCTGTATTAGGAAATAGTTATTACCGAAACACGCACGCCCAAAGCAATGGATAGAATCCCGATATATCGTTCCTTTCAGATTCAAACGGCCGCGCACTGGGGCCATGCCAGGCCCGGCGCCCCCTTCGACCGCAAAGACGCACTCTGCGTCACCCATGCTCCATCATGGACGCAAACTGCTTCTTTACAACACGGCCACCGGGGGAGTCAAGAAGATGTGCTGCCAAAAGAAACGAGGAGCCGGCGGCAAGAGCCTACCGTTATTCAGGCCCTGTCCGCGCCGCTTATCCTGGTGTGCAAAGGATGATCAGGGTAGTGGGCGGCGGGAGGGGAGACGAATCATTCTGGAGAAGCATGACTGCTTTGGCAGGAGAAGAAGCGAGAAATTGTGCGGAAGCCACGGGGGTGTTCTTTTTTGGACAAAGGGCGTCCGCTTAAAAGCGATGGAAACGGACTTCCACCGGCAAGCCTTCCACGGCCCGTTCCGGGGGCAGGGGTTCGCTGAAGTCCAGCGTTACCAGCACCATGACGTCACGGGTGCCGATCACCGAACTCAGGTCCGCGGGCAGGCGACGGGCCTGGCTGGGCTGTTCGCGCACCCGGGCCAATTTGGAACGGATGCCGGGTATGCTCACCGTGGCTGTGACGCCGGCACTGGCCGCCTTGACTGACCGCGGCTGGAGATAGGCCAGGACATGCGGTTGGGTCCGGGTGCCGACCAGAGCCATTACCTCGCCGGGAGTCACGTTCTTGCCGATCTCCACCGGTGTATCCAGTACAGTGCCGTCCTGGGAGGCGCGCATCACCAGCTGCCGCTGCTGTTCCTCCAACTTGGCCAGTTGATCCAGCAACTGTTGCCGGTCGGGCATCGGCTCCGGCTCGGGCACCTCCTGGGAGAGATTTTTCTGCTCGGCCGCCTTGAGGTCAAGCTGGGCCTGGACCAAGGTATGACGGGCGCTCTCGAGCTGCACCGCCAGGGCATTGACCTCTGCGGCGGTGGCCGCGCCCTGGCCGAACAGTTTCTTGATCACGTCCACCCGCTGCTGCTGCCGCTCGACCACTCTCAGTGCCTCGTCCATCTGCTGCCGGTACAGGGCGACCACCCCGTCCTGACTTTTGTTCGCTCCTGACGATGGCGCCTTGCGAGCGGTGGCGCTGGACTGTTCGATGGCTGCTCGGATCGCCTGGATACGATCTTCCAGCCTGGGCGAGAAGAGATCCACCAGCGGTTGCCCGGCCACCACCTTGTCGCCGATGCGCACATGGATGGACTTGACCACACCCTCGGCGGCGGCGGTCAGCACCTCCTTGTCCAAATGAATGAAGCCCGGGGCCGTGACAACCACAAGCGGATATAATAAGTTGTAGACCAGATAGGCAAAGGGGCTGGCCACCAGGACCAGGATGAGATACCAGCGCCATTGGGCCGCGTTGCGCCGGCCGGGTGCATAGGGCACCTTCATCCCCCTGCTGACGTCCGCGGCCTGCTGCTGCTGCGTGAAGCGCACCTTCATGGTTTCATCTCCCGCCAGCGGTTCCAATCCTGGATAACGATCCCATTGAAGTTGGAGCGCCCGAGCCATCTTATCAGCCTGCCCATTCGGGCGTCAAACTGCCTGCGCCCGGCACGGAAGTGGCTTTCACTCGGGTCCAGTTCGGGCTCCACGCTCTGGGCCACGCCAAACCGCAGCGCGGGCCAAGCCTGCATGATCGGCGCGGCCACCTCGCGCACCCGTTCCGGGTTGCTTGCATAGATCATGAGAATCACCTCCGAGACGCCGGCTTTGGCCAGCGCCGGGCCAAAATCCGGCCAGCCATTCTTTCCGGACTGGAAATAGCGGGGATGTACGCTCACCCCCAGCGGCCAGGCGCTGACGTTTTTTGCCGCGCGGATGGTGGCCAGCCATTCCCTGCGTACATCGATCGAGTTGGCCTGCGCCGCGGTCAGCTGGTGCGGCTCGATGTCAAGATGCAGGCCGGTGAACGGCAACTCCGCAAGCGCAATCAGGATGTCCAGCAACTTGACCCGGTGTTCGGACAAGATCCACAGCGGCTCGCCGAGCAGCAGTTCCACCCGGAACCCAGCTTCGCGGGTGCGCCGCAGCCAGCTGACAAACGCCTGCCGGGCGGTGGGTTCCGCAAGCCGCGCTATCTGCTCCCCGTCGGGAGCGAGCAGTATTCGGTCAATGCCGGCTGCGCGGAGGTCAGAAAGGAAGGCCGGGTTGGTTTCAGACGACTCCTGAAACCGCGCTGACTGCCAGACGTACAGGCTGTTAACGCCAGCCACGGACTGGCTGGCTGCCGCAGTTGTGTGTGCGGCGGCAGCGGCAGCAGGCGCGGCGAGCAGTTCCGGGTCAGTGCGGGCCGGCTCTGCGGCCGACGTTTCGGGCCGGGCGACCTCCGTCGTCCCTGGGGCGTAGTCCAGGAGGGTGATCTGGTAATTCCAGCCCCGGGTTTGCGCATCGATCAATTCCAGGCCCACCTGATAATAAGCACTGCGGGCCTGGTGCAGTTGCTCCAGAGTGTCACCCTCCAGGGCTGTGCGCAGCTGCCGTTCCCGCACACCTTCCCCGGCCGCCCGCAATCGCTGGGTGGCCAGGCGAAGATCGGCTCCGGAAGCCTGATACAGGGCCAAAGCCTCCTCGGCCTGCATCCATGCCTGCTCGCGGGTAAGCAACAGTTCGCGGCGGATCTTCACTACCTGGGCATCGGCCGCCTTGGCCCCATGCTGTTCCCCATCAAGCAGCCGACCGGCCGGCAGTTCGATCCCGACCGCCACCCCGATACTGTATTCCGGGTCATCAAGGGCATCATCGTTGCCCGATGCCGTGTAGATATCCATGTTGGCATTCGGACCGGCATGACGGGCCAGGGAGGCCTGACGCTCCAGGCCGCGCTGCCGTTCCCGCAGGATCGCCACCGCTGGATACTCCCCGTCGGCAGCTTGCCTGAGTTGCTCCCTGTCCAGGCAGGGTACGGGCAGAAGGGGGGAGGAGGAGGCAAATTCGCCGCTGATTCCGGTCAGGCGTTCGATGGTGCGCAGTGCCAGAATGCGGGCCGCGGTCAGATGTTCGCGGTTGCGGCGGGCCAGATCAAAGGTGGCAAGATAGGCGAGATAATCAGCCCCGAGGAGATAGCCCTCCCCGTGCCGCCGGGCCAGCAGTGCAGACTGCCGTGATTCGTTGGCCAGAAAGGCTTCGGTGAGTTTCAGCTTCTCCCCGGCAGCCCAATAGGCCACATACTGACGCCGCAGCAGGGCGAGCGCCTGCCGCCGGGCCAGTTCGAC
>JBGSPP010000089.1:0-3113 GCA_041738515.1 Desulfobulbus sp. | reverse complement strand
GGTTTGGTGGCGGCCGGAACCCTGCTGGCCTGGTCGCGCCGGTTGTCGCGCCAGTTGCGCCAGCCCTGGGCGGCCAGGGTGCAGGCAAAGGCGAACAGGCCGACCAGCGCCATGTTGCGCCAGCGCCAGACCACGACCTGCTCCACCGGGTTGACCTTGACGACCAGGAGGGGAAAGGTCAGGAACATGAACCACAGAGCGGCGCTGATCCCTTTGTACAAATCCTTGAGTGCGAGCATGGGCATGGGGCAGTGCGAGGTTCGGGTTGTAGTCAGATCTTGTCGACGGCAGCCTTGCCGAGCAGGCCGGAGGGCCGGAAGATGAGGATGAGCACCAGGAGGGCAAAGGCGAACACGTCTTCGTAGTCGCTGGAAACGTAGCCGGTGGCAAAAGCCTCGGTCAGGCCGAGGACAAAGCTGCCCAGCACTGCGCCAGGAATCGAGCCGATGCCGCCGAGCACTGCGGCGGTGAAGGCCTTGATGCCGGCAATGAAGCCGATGGCGAAGTTGATCTGGCCGATGTGGGAGCCGATGAGCACGCCGCCGACCGCGGCCAGGGCCGAGCCGATGATGAAGGTGATGGAGATCACCCGGTCGACGTTGACGCCGACCAGGAGCGCCATCTTGCGGTCCTGGGCCGTGGCCCGCATGGCCTTGCCGGTGCGCGTGAACTTGATGAATATGGTGAGCAGGATCATCACCAGGGCCGAGACCACCAGGATGGCCAGGTCGGTGGAGCCGATCACCGCGGCCACGGGCTCCATGAAGGCGAAGTCTGGGATCAGCGCGGGAAAGGGGACAAAGTCCGAGGTCTGGGCCAGAAGGACATAGTTCTGGAGAAAGATCGACATGCCGATGGCCGAGATCAGCGGCGACAGCCGGGGGGCGCTGCGCAGGGGGCGGTAGGCCATCCGCTCCACGGTGTAGCCGTAGGCCGAGGCCCAGACCGCGGCGGCCGCGGCAGCCAGCACCAGGATGGCCGGCAGGGGCATGCCGTACAGGTTCAGGACCGTGGCAGCCACCAGCCCGGTGAAGGCGCCGATCATGTAGATCTCGCCATGGGCGAAATTGATCAGGCCGATGATGCCGTAGACCATGGTGTAGCCCAGGGCAATCAGGGCGTAGATGGAGCCTCGGGTCAGGCCGCTGAAAAGGAGTTCAATGAAGTAATCCATGCAGAATGGAGCACAAGATCTTGTGGGAGCGGAAGAAGAAAGGGCTGCGGGCCGAAAGATGAACATGCCCGGAACCGGCATCGCGGTTCCGGGCATGGAAGGGCCAGCCAGGAAGTGTTACTTGACCGGGACGAACTGGCCGTTTTTCACCTGGTAGATCGAGAAGTCGATGCCCACCGGCTCGCCCTTGGCGTCGAACTTGATGTTGCCGAACGGGGTGGCCACCTCCTCGGAGTGCAGTACCTTGGCGAGCGCGTCGAGATCGGTGGAGCCGGCCTTGGCCAGGGCGTTGGTCAGGGCCAGGGTGGCGGCGAGGGCATTGTCGAAGAAGGCGCCGGGCTCCGCACCCTCGGCCTTCTTGAATTTCTCGCGGTATTCAATGGTGATCGGGTTCTTGGAGACGTCGGCCGGACCGGTGGCGTACACGCCCTCGGCATCCTTGCCAGCCACCTTGATGAAGGTGTCGTCCTTGACGCCGTCATCGGAGACAAAGAAGGTCTCCATCCGCTTCTGCCGCATCTGGCCTACAATCTTGGAGGCCTCGGGGTGATACCCACCGAAGATTACTGCCTCGGCACCGGAACGCTTGATCTTCTGGACCACCGCGGAATAATCGACCGCGCCGGGGGTGACACCCTCAAAGAGCGCGACTTCGGCCTTGCCGGACTTCTCGATAAAGGCCTTGGCAAACTCGGCCAGGCCCTTGCCATAGTCGCCCTTGTCATGGATGACGGCGATCTTTTTCACCTTGAGGGTGTTGATGGCGAAGTCCACCTGAGCGCGGGCTTGGGCGTCGTCGGCGGCGATGGTGCGGTAGAAGTTGGGGTACTCGCCGCTCTGGGTCAGACTGGGGGTGGTGGCTGAAGGGGAGATGACCAGGATCTTGGCGGAGCGGTAGATGGGCAGGGCGGCCTTGGTCGCACCTGAGCAGATGTGGCCGATGACTACTTTAGCGCCGGAGGAGACCAGCTTGGTGGCGGTGTTGGTGGCAACCTCGGGCTTGCAGACATCATCCTCGGCCAGGAGTTCCACCTGCGCGCCGTTGATGCCGCCTTTAGCGTTAATGTCTTTGACAACAAGCTGGGCAGCCTTTAAGGTCGGCAGGCCATAGGAGGCGAGATCGCCGCTGTGGGCGCCAGCTACGCCTATTTTGATGGGGCCGGCGGCAAGGACCGGGGACGACCAGAGTGCCGCCAGGACCAGGGCGGCCAGAACGGTGCATTTGTTCGCTGCGTTCATGGGGCTGAGTACCTCTCGTTGAAAGGGATGGTTGAGAATGGGTGCCAGAAAAGCATCCCCTTTCTTACTCTATCCAGATATTTTTGCACTAAAAATGACGGCCAGGCCGAGCCTGCGGGCCGCGGCGGAGCTTGCATGGACAGTTGGGGATGCAGCATCCCCGGAACCGGGCGCGGGCTGATCGCAGCGGTCCGATCCGCTGGTCGGCGAGCCACCTGCGGACCATTGCCCGAACGGCCAGGGCCGTGCCACAGTGAAGGACCGGAGACGATGGAACAGCGCCCCATGACCAGCATACAGGACCATCCATGAGACCATCCAATCTCCTTTTCTCCCTGGGCCGGCCCTTCTCCCCCCTGTATGGCGCGGTCATGCGCATCCGTGAGGCCTGCTACCGGCGCGGCGTCTTCGCCTCGTACCAGCTTGGCGCGCCGGTGATCAGCGTCGGCAACCTTACCCTGGGCGGATCAGGCAAGACGCCATTGGTGCAGCACCTGGCAAGA
The DNA here is from genome assembly GCA_041738515.1 of Desulfobulbus sp. Lineage (GTDB taxonomy): Bacteria > Desulfobacterota > Desulfobulbia > Desulfobulbales > Desulfobulbaceae > Desulfobulbus. Next base: position 197 of record JBGSPP010000089.1, on the reverse strand, counting down.
CTGCTTAAGGCCAACGGCCGCCGCCCGGCCGTGATCAGCCGCGGCTACGGGGGGCAGGCCCAGGGGCGGGTGAATGTGGTTTCAGACGGCGAACGCCTGCTGCTCGATGCGACCATGGCGGGCGACGAGCCCCGGTTTCTTGCCGAGACCCTGCCCGGCGTGCCGGTGCTGACCGGCATTGTCCGCCGCCTGCCGGC
>JBGSPP010000077.1:0-8878 GCA_041738515.1 Desulfobulbus sp. | reverse complement strand
GGGGCCGGGAACCGGACAATGCGGCCGGCGGGGGAGGGGGGGCGCTCCGGAGGGGGAGCGGGCGTGCGCCGAGGGAGTCGGGAGGCTCGTCGTCTCCTTCTTCGATCGCCGGGGCAGGGACGACGACGATGTCCACCTGCTCGGACTGGGCTGCGTTGATCTGCATGGCGGTTTCCTTGTGCTGCAAAGGGTTGCGGCGAAGACTGCCTCGCCGTCAGGGGCCGGTCACCGACTCTCCGGTTCACCGGTCATTTCGTGTGGAGAGTATAGGATTTCTTCGCTGAAATGCAACGGAAAACTCGGCCGTGTTAGTTCTTGAAATATATTTTATATCAATATGTTATTGGCAACGGGTCAAATTTTTACCAAAACAACGTAGTGCCTTTCTCCCTGGCTTGATTGTCTGACCGGGCGTGCCCGGCCAGCGAAGGACCTTTTTCGCCTGATCCAAGCCTCATTTCTCCTTTCTGCCTTCATCAATGGAAGCGGCATCCACCTGCTCCAGGCATTTTCGAACGTCACTCTCACTTGGATATTTGGAACACTCCTGGCGCTCTCTATTTTTCAAACCTTCAAACCATGCTTGTTTTGTGCAGCCATGGGCTGCCATGAAAATGCAGGCACCTAATAACAGAGCAAATATCTTGAAGAGAGAGATTCGATTAAAACGATCTTTCATAGTGTTGCCTCAACTTTTTGGCTTGTAATCGTGGCCCTGCTAACATTGATTTTTTCGTTTACCGCACGTCAGTTCAGTGAGTTTTTTGAGGTCAGAGCTAGGCAGAAGGGGTACGTCAGGTTTCTCAACAGATCGCTGTATGAGCAAAATGGTCTGTATGAGGTGCCGACGACAGCGGGTTGGACAAAGCGCATGCCTTGCGATGAAAAACACCGAAAAGCCGTGTGCGGGAAAACCGCATGCACGGTTTGATCAGGGGGGGTAAACAGCGTTCCTGCCGGTTGAAACATGGTAGCCGCGTGCGGTGAGCCGTCACGCAAAGTTCAAGTCTTGGATCGCCAATCAACCTCCTGTTCTACCTTTTTCCCCTGAGCATCTGTCGGTCGGTCAGACGGACCACGCGGCGAAAGAGGCGCTTCATCTGGAGCGCCGTGGAATTTCCCGGGCCGGAACACTGTGAAACGCCGACCGGTCCGGAGCGGTACGGGCGCAGTTGGATGAACATGCAGGGTTCAGGACTTACATGCAGATGATGCTGAAACCTCCCGACTGGTTCCTGACCGGAAAACACACGTCGGAAGGCAATATTTCATCGGCGCCGATGTCGCAGCCGGTCAACTCTCCAAAACCTGGTCGGCTATCTCCGTCGATATCGTCATACGGCGCAATGCGAAAATAAGTAAAGAACTTATAGCCGCAAATGCCTGCATTCACCGCTGGAGAGCCGGGTCTCAGGTGATACGTGTTGTCGAGTTGAGGATCGACATTCAGGTTATGTCCGCCGTCGGTATAGTTCCCCGTCGTGACGACGTCGCCTGTTATTGAATAATCCACATTAATGCCGGAATTATCACCGGGAAAGGAAAGCATCTCCTGGAATATGTCCCGACCTGGAAAAGGACTGCCGTTGCCCCGGATGATGGTGTTGCGCAGCCTCGTCGCCACGGCGCTGGAGTCGGCCATAATGCTCAGACCTCCTCCGCTGCTCTCCGAAGTATTATTGAATATCGTGGTATTGGTCAGGTTGAAGGTCAGTCTGCCTTGGTTGGAAGAAGATATATTAATTCCCCCTCCAAATGGTATACTGTAGTTCCCGGCGACAATCGAATTCTCCAAGCGTGCCGTCATGGCTCCTCCATCAAGCTGAAGTGAAAGTCCGCCGGCCGACGCAAGGCATCGGTTATCGAGGAACCTGTTCTTGCGCAGGGTGATGTCAGCGCTGCCGTCTGTGACGGAAACACGCATACCCGCTCCACCTTGGCCGTTCGCTTCTACCTGGATATTGTTCCTGACGACGGTTTGCTCAACCTCCACAGTGGTACTGCCGTTGGCCAACGTCATAAAGTAGATCCCATGCGTCGTGAAAGACTCGATGATGCAGTTTTTCATGCTGAAGCCCACCTGGGCGGAATTGCCGGTACTTGTAACCCAGAGGCCAAGCGAACCGGGACCCCTGAAATCAAGACTCTCCAGGGCGAGATTGACTGTCTGCCCTGCTCCGGCAGTCACGCGTAGAACAGGCGATTGCGGGTCGGCCGGGGACAGGATGGTGCGGGCCGGGTCCCGGTCGAGGGAGTTGAAGGTATCGTCCCAGCCCCCTTGCAGGGTGAGACCTGCTGTCGGGTAGTCGATAAAAATGATTTCGGAATAGCTGCCGGTGGCTATTTTAATAACATTCTTTCCCCCGCCGGCTTTAGCTTTAACTACACCTTGCCAAATGGTCCGACAAGGTTCGAGAATGGAGCCGCAGGTTCCACTGTCCTGCCCCATGGCAGCGCTGACATGAAAATCAGCGGCATGAATCGAGGTGGAACCGACAAAGCAGAAACATAACGCCACCATGGATACCAATCTTCTTGCTGACATGGGCGTCCTTCCTTGAAGAAAAAGATGATGTAACGACGATCCCTCAATGAGTGGTCAACAAGCCGATGACTGAACAAACGAGAAAGAAGAACACCATCAGGCCGTATTTGTTCTTCCTGTCATATCCCCCGGCAGTCGTGTGCTTTTCAGGCGAAAACCGCAACAGCTTGATGCAATATCGCCCCTGGCAAATGTTCAGTCAAGGACAAACTCTTTTGCCAGTAAAAATCAGCTCAAGAGAAAAAAAGCACGCATCTTGGACACGTTTCAAGCTCGTCGCGGAAACCTTCACTCCCAGTCAACAGCCCTCGTTGCAAGGCGCCGGCGCAGTGCCATGACCATACTCGGTATAGGCTTTTGCCGTTCTTGCTCGCTGTCCCCCATGGCCAGATAGGACGGGTGCATATCAACTACCAATCCTGCCCAAGAGAGCAATGGCATCATGCTCGGAGGAACATTGAGGCCATCGGGGGCGAGCGCAAGTTTCTGGAATGTTTATACTATTACTTTCCCTGAAAGAGCGGTTTCCGCTTTTCAAACATGGCGATCAGCGCCTCCATGTGGTCTTCGGTGAAGTGGCACAGTGACTGGTACGCTGCGGCATTCATCATACTCTGCTCCAGAGTTGCATGGACACCAAAACGCAACAGCTTTTTGGTCAGGCGCACCGCTTGAGGGGGTCTGGCAGAAATTTTTGCGGCAATTTCTCGGGATTTTTGCAGCAGGTCCTCATGGTCCACCACATGATTGAGAAGACCCAGGGCAAGAGCGGTATCCGCGTCGATGGTTTCGGAGGTAAAGATCAATTCGCTGGCTTTGGCCATGCCTATGACACGGGGCAGCGTGAACGCACTCCCGTCACCGGGGATCAGCCCCACATTTAAAAAAGTTTCACCAAAGGTTGCTTTGCGGGAAGCAACTCGGATATCGCACATGAGTGCCAGTCCGCATCCGGCTCCGACAGCGGAGCCGTTGATGGCGGCTATGGTGGGGATTTCCACGCCATACACGCTCAACAGGACTTCCTGGAGATTTTTCCTGTATTTTTCAAGGAGTTCCGCTGGGGTCCCGGCAAACATCCCCTTCCGCTCTTTCATATCCTTGACGTTGCCACCAGAAGAGAACGCTGGGTCGACGGCAGTGAGGATGAGTACCCGGGTGTCAAGGTGGGAATTAACATAGTCGCACGCCGATTTGATTTCAGCGATCATATCGGGATGGGTTATAGCGTTGCGAATATCGGCCCGATTAAGGGTCAGCGTGGCGATCCCCTCGTCTACTTGAAACAAGATTTCCTTGAATTCCATATCGTTCTCCTCGTTGAGATTTGCGCGGTAAAAAGTGACAGAGACATTTTCTATCCCTTTTTTGGGCGTCCAGGCTTTTTATTCGAAATACGGATTTTCAATTTCCTTTCGAGTTCCTTGCGGAAACGTTCACTCCCGGTCAGCTGCCCTCGTTGTAAGGCCTCTCTGATCAGTTGTATTTCTTCTTCCGGCACAGTGCCGCGAACATACTCGGCATAGGCCTGTTGCCGTTCCTGCTCGCTATCCCCCATGGCCAGATAGGACGGGTGCAGATCAACGACCTGATCATTTGTGCCGAGCACCTTGCAGGCATAGCTGGACCATCGATAGTGCGCCGGATCAGTGACTATGCCTGCCCGGAGAGGGTTGCGTTCAATGTACCGGCAACAGGAGGACAAGTACTCTTCTGTGCTGATGATGCTCGATTTATATCGGCCCTCCCACAAGCTTCCCGTGCGCTTTACACTAGTATTGACATGGCGAGTTTGTCGGCCTGCAACCCGTTTCATCAGCAGAGCCAATGCCTGAGGATTCTTGCCGGGATCCACGACGAGGTGCACATGGTTGGTCATCAGGCAGTAGGCATATATCCGGCAGCCAAACTCGCGTTTAAACGTGACGAGATTTTCGCAGTAATAGCTGTAGTCGTCATCGGAGATAAACACCGGTTGACGGTTATGACCGCGCTGGAGGATGTGATGCGGAGCATGGGCGAGGACGATTCTGTTTGATCTTGGCATGCTGGAAAATACCCAATGACCCGGCGGATGACAACAGAATAATAGTTCTGTCCCCTTTTTCAAAAAGGTGGGGACTTTTTTTATCCGGAACAGTATATAGGGGGCGCCGTCAGAGAGCGAAGGCTCGGATGGGGCCATTTGGCTTCTTTCGAGCGGAACAGGAGCGCACCCATGACCGAGATCATCCGATACGTCAAGGGCCAGGATCCGGACCGGGACGCCTGGCTGACCAACTTTTTCACCGAGAACCACCTGGCCTACGAGACCTTCCCCGATGCGGTGGCCTCTCCGGAGCAGCTCAAGTTTATCGTCCATCTGGAGGACGAACAGGTCTACTATCCCTGCTCGGACGAGCTGTTCGCCGCCATCATCGAGAAGCGGGCCGACACCATGCTCACCTCGGCCTACATCGGTATCTGGACCCGACTGGAAAAGCTGGTGCGCGAGGTGGTCACCGACCCCTACAAGCAGAAGTACCTGCTCAGCCTGCTGACCATCAAATACAACAGCGAAGCGATGCACAAGGTGCAGCTGCCCGGCCGGATCGAAAAACGGCTGCTCGGCATCTTCACCACCATCAGCGAGATCGACCGGCCCCTGGCCCTGGAGCGCGAACAGGAGAACCGGCGGGCCGCGACCTTCCTCAAATCGGAGGCCTTCGAGCAGGCGTTCAACTCGCCGGAAGGGCTGGACATCACCGGCGATATCACCCTCACCGACATCGATCTGCAACTGCACCTGCTCCGTCTGCGCCGACTGCTGCTGCTTTCCTCCATGCGGCCTATCTGGCGGCAGGACGCGCCGCCGGACATCGACACTGTCCGCCGGGTGATGAACATTCCGCTGGCCACCCCGGAGTGGGAGTGGATCATCAACTGGCTCCGCGACGTCATCTCAGGCCGGCGGAGGCCCTGCATCCTCTGGGTCGGCGGCCGCTCGGGCGAGATCGTCTTTGACCTGGCCATCCTGCGGATCTTCATGAAGATCGGCATCAAGGTGATCCTGGCTGTGAAGCAGAACTTCTATTACCACCGGGTCTCCTTTGTCGATCTGCTGGAAGACCCGACTCTTGATGACTTGCTCGACGACGCCGACCTGATCGGCGATCCCAAGATCTCGAAAAACGAACTCCTGCGCCATCTGGACAGCGACAACCGGCTGCTGGTGATCTCCGACGGTACCCGCGAGCCCTTCAACCCGCTGCTGACTTCGGTCACCTACGCCCGCGCCTTCAAGGAGGCGGATCTGGTGGTCTACCGAAGCCCGGGCGGTCGCGAAAACATTACCAACCATTTCCAGTTCACCCGCGACATCGTCTCGATTATTCCCGGCGACGACGGCGCCATCGACATCCTGCTCAAGCCGCACCATCCGCGCGCGGTCCGGTTCTCCCGCGCCCAGTTGCGGCGCAAGGCCCAGGACCTGATCGACATGGTCGAGCGGGAGAAGGCGGCGGGCAAGACCATCATGTTCTACTCGGCCATCGTCGGTTCGATCCCGGGTCAACTCAAGACCGCCAAGGAGGTGCTCAACGTTTTTGTCGAGCACTTGCGCTGCTCCCTCCACGAGGTGGTGATCATCAACCCGGGCGAGCATTTCGTCGAGGGCATGGACGCCGACGACATCATGTACATGTGGGAGATCTTCCAGCGCTCCGGCAACATCGACATCTGGCGCTTCCAGACCGTGGACGACGTCGTCAAGTCATTCGAGCTGATGGGCAAGAAGGTGCCGCCGGAGTGGACCGGTAAGGACGCCACCTATTCCACCGGCTGCACCAAGGAGATGGAGATCGCCATGCAGATCCAGAAGCAGTACCCGGAGATGCAGCTGATCGGCCCTCCCTACGAGAAATTCCAGCGCCGTAAGGAGTACGGGGTGGGCAAGCTCTACGACCGCACCCTGGCCGGCAGCGAGTGACCGTTTTCTTCAGCTTTCATCTCCTCTCATTCATACAGGAAATGCACCATGCCCGCCGGTGAAGCCTTGAGCTTTCTCGATCAAACCTTCCGTAAAATTTACCCGCAGGATTCCGAGTTCCGCGCCCGGGCCGAGGAGCGGCTGAACCAGTTGACCATGCCGCACTGGGCCTTGGGCGACCTGATGGACCTGGCGGTCGAACTGGCCGGCATGACCCGGTCGCTGCACCCGCCAGTGGTGCGCAAGAAAGTGGTGGTCATGGTCGGCGACCACGGCGTCACCGCCGAGGGCGTGTCCCAGTATCCGGCCGAGGTTACCACCCAGATGGTGCACAACATCGTCCGCGGCGGCGCCGGCATCAATGTCCTGGCCGGCAAGGCGGGGGCCGGGGTCTGCGTGGTCGATGTGGGCGCGGTGGACGATTTCGCCCAACTGGTGCGCGAGGGCAGGGTCATTGCCAAGAAGATCGGCCGGGGGACGGCCAACATGGTCCATGGCCCGGCCATGACCCGCACCCATGCGGTCATGGCGGTGGAAGCCGGAATCGAAGTGGCCAACCTGCTGAATGGCGAGGTCGATGTCTTCGGTACCGGCGAGATGGGCATCGGCAACACCACCCCGAGCACGGCCATCGCCGCGGTTCTCACCGGCAAGCCGGTGGCCGAGGTCACCGGACGGGGCACCGGCATAGACGACGAACGGTTGCGGCACAAGATCGCGGTGGTGGAACGGGCCATCGCCCGCAACCGGCCCGACCCAAAGGATGGCCTCGATGTCCTGGCCAAGGTCGGCGGGTTCGAGATCGGCGGCATCGCCGGCCTGATCCTGGGCGCCGCCGCCAACAGGAAGCCGGTGATCGTCGACGGCTTCATTTCGACCGCCGGGGCGATGATAGCCTGCGCGCTCGAGCCCTTTGTCCGTGATTACCTCATCTGCGCCCACCGCAGCGTCGAACCCGGCCACGGCGCCCTGTTGGCAAGCCTCCGGCGCAAGCCGCTGCTCGATCTCAACCTGCGTCTGGGCGAGGGCACCGGTGCTGCCCTGGCCATGCATGTGGTCGATGCAGCGGTGGCCGTCCTCACCGAGGTGGCCACCTTTGCCGAAGCTGGCGTCAGCGGCGCGAAATAGCGACAGAAATGCGAGGTCGGGCAGGATAAAGATTTGCCCAGGACGGACTGCGCAACTTGACAGATTGGATTGAACCTGCTAATTGGATAATAAACGTTATCACAAACTGTAACGGATGGAGAAATTGTGAAACGCCAGTTCTTATCTTTTGCCGTGCTTCTTGCACTTCTTGTCGTCTGCGGCCGGCCCGCCATCGCCAGCGATGCCCAGGCGGCCCACCAGTCCGGTTCCGCAAGCCAATCCTATTCCATCCCGGAGCATCTGAGCGCCGAGGAAAAACGCTGGTTCAAGACCTTCCACGAGGGCAACTTCCTCTCCGAAGGCTGGCAGGAAATCACCGCCTACCTCCTGGCGAGAACACCCGAGGAGCAGCGGCAGGCGCAAAAGGCCGCCCTCGACAATCTGGGCAAGAAGATTGCCCTGGAGTGGTGCCGCGCCAACGATGTGCGCAAGGTCGATTCCTCCATGCTGCAGGACTGGGGCGATCAGCTCAAGGCAGCTGCCGATGAGAATCCGGTCGAACTGCCCCGGACCATTGCCTTCATCGATCAGGAGGTCGAAGCGGTCCTCGATTGATCCGCCCCGTCCTTGTCCTCCGCCTCTCCCCACAGCGTTTGTTTCCCCTCCACCCGGCACCTGAGTTCACCCCGTTGCAGGGTCACCCGCACCGTTTCCCCGATCCGAACCCGCGCCTCGTCGTGCACCACAGCCCGCCGCCCCTCGGTTGAGCGGACAATAGCATAGCCCCTGGCCAGCGTTGCCAGCGGGCTGACCGCGTGCAGCAACCCGGCAATGCGGGCAAGATGCTTGCACTGTTCCGCAAGACCTGCCCGCATCGCCTGTTTCAGCCGGCGGTGCAAGCCGTTCAGGCGTTCCTTCCGCAGGACGAGCAGGTTGGCTGGATTGTGCTGGCCCAGGCGATGGCCGGCCTGGTGCAGCCGCTGCTCTTCCCTGACCATGCGGCTCTGTATGGCGGCCTGGAGCGTGAGGCTCAACTGATCGACCCGCAGGAGCAGCCGGTCCAGCGGATGCGGCATGGTTTCCAGCCGCTGTCGAGCCAGGGCCAGCCGGTGCCGGCCGCCATCGATCCGGGTCTGGATGAGGCGCTGCAGACGGATGCGCGCAAGGGCCAGGCTGCGGCGCAACTCGGCGGCGTCGGGCGTGAGCAACTCGGCTGCCCCGCTCGGAGTGGGCGCACGCAGGTCGGCTGCGAAATCGGCGATGGTGAAATCGATCTC
>JBGSPP010000005.1:0-6867 GCA_041738515.1 Desulfobulbus sp. | reverse complement strand
CGCCGACGAACTGACGAAGGCAACGCGGCCACGCGGGGCATGATCATGTCGCCGGAATGACTGGAAAATGGCACTTCATGACCCTCTGCGAGATTACCACGAGGGGGATCCTATCCGGTGGTGAATCAGGGCCCCGGCACGGGTTTGACACAGGCCGCCCGCCGCATTATGCTCCGACCCCGGATATCGTCCTCAGGAGACGCCATGCCATCGCCCCCTCGTATCCGCCCGCCAACAGCGCCGCTCCTCATGGAGGTCTACCGGCGTCTCCTGGACCACTTCGGCCCTCAGCACTGGTGGCCCGGGGAGACCCCCTTGGAGGTCATGGTGGGGGCCATCCTCACCCAGAACACCAGCTGGAAGAACGTCGAGCGGGCCATCGACAACCTCCGGGGCGCAGGACTGCTCACCTTCGACCGGCTCGCGGATCTGCCCACCGGCCTGCTGGCCGAGTACATCCGCCCGGCCGGCTACTACAACATCAAGGCCGGCCGCCTGCGCAACCTGCTCCAGTACATCAGCGACCACCACCCCCCGGGCGACCTGGACGCCTTCCTCGGCCAGGACCTGCCCGAGTTGCGGTCCCAGTTGCTTTCGGTCAAGGGGGTCGGCCCGGAAACCGCCGACTCCATCCTGCTCTACGCCGCCAACCTGCCGATCTTCGTGGTGGACGCCTACACGCACCGCATCCTCGGCCGCCACGGCCTCATCGACGAAGACGCCGACTACCACCGTATCCAGGAACTGTTCATGGACCACCTGGACGCCGACGCCCAGTTGTACAACGAATACCACGCCCTGCTGGTGCGCATCGGCAACCAGTACTGCAAAAAGACCAACCCTGATTGCGACAATTGTCCGTTGCAGGGTGTTTGAGGGGGATGAATTCAGCAGCGTGGGGAAAGTACGTGAAAAATGCTATTTTCCGGGCCAGATGGCCATCGCAGCTGTTTCGCAATCTATCCTGCGACAATAGGCATGAAAAAACAACATAAAGTTGGCTAGATAATCGCACTACCAATACAGGAAAATAGCCGTAGAATGAATCTGCCTAATACATATTGGGCATACGGGAGGACTCATGGAAGCATTCAGTAAGTTCACGGCTGTGCTAGCTGTTCCGCTTGGGTTACTCAACATGCCTGGAGGGATTGTTACGGGTATCTCAGAACAAAAGGTGACAGATCAGATTTAGTGATCAATAGCTTTCGCCAGAACCACTCAACCTATAGTTATTCAATGATAAAAACACCCTCAACACGACAGGTAACAAATGGCAATCCGGCACATTGATCTAGCCCCACTGGGCTGGAATGAATGGTTCGACGAGCGGACACAGTGCGGGCCGGCGGATACGCTCGCGCGGGTTGTCGCGGTCGATCGTGAGCTGTTGCTGCTCATGGATCAGACAGGAAGCTTTCGGGCCAAACTGGCGGGAAGGTATCTCCATCAGCGCCATCTGGCCGAAGAACTCCCCTGTGTCGGCGACTGGGTGTGCGTAGAAAAACAGCCTACCGACGATGTCGGCCAGATCCACCTGCTGCTGGAACGAAGGACCTCCCTGCGCCGGAAGTCGGCGGGAGACTCGGTTAAATATCAGATGATCGCGGCCAACGTGGATTGCGTGGTTGTGGTGCAGTCGTGCCACCTTGACTTCAACCTCAAGCGAATGGAACGGTATCTGGTCATGGTGCAGGAGGGCGGCGCAGACCCCTGCATCCTCCTGACCAAGACGGACCTGATTGCGCCGGAGGCGCTGGCTGCCCAGGTGGCGGAAATCCGCGCCGCGGGCATCACGGCGCCGGTGCTGACGCTGAGCAACGTCAGCCGCGAGGGCATTGACGATCTTAAGGGCATGCTGCTGCCTGCCAAAACCTATTGCTTTGTCGGATCATCGGGGGTGGGCAAGAGCACGCTCATCAACCAACTGATCGGCCGGGAACAACTCCAGACCGGGAGCGTCAGCGGAACAGGCGAGGGAAGGCATACGACCGTCCGCCGGGAACTGATCGTGCTCGACAGCGGCGCCCTGGTGATCGACAACCCGGGCATGCGCGAGTTCGGCATCCTGGGGATCGAAAGCGGGATCGACGCCAGTTTTGCCGACATCGGCGGCCTTGCCTCGGGTTGCCGCTACCGGAACTGCAGTCACACCGGCGAGCCAGGCTGTGCGGTCCGTGCAGCGGTCGATGCCGCCGATGTGAGTCAGGAGCACTATGACAACTTCCTCAAGCTCCGGGGTGAGTCCGAGTTCCACCAGATGTCGGAGGTCGAGAAGCGACGAAAGGATCGCGATTTTGGCAAGTTCATCAAAGCCGTCAAGAAGGACCTGAAAAAATAGCGGCCGCCGGCGCGGCCCACACCCCTTTACCGCAAGCGCTCCCGTCCTGACGGACCGGGGCCGGAATGCACAGCTCAGTTGGCGGCGAGCGGTTTTGCCCTGTCCGGAAAGGTCCTGAGCAATTTGCCGTCCACGGTTATCAACCTGGTGTCAAGAGCCGTTGCCAGGGCCACGAATTCACAATCATATGCGGAACACGCGCTCTGTGCGGCTAGGGTAAGGACGTCCGTGGACTTGACTTCAAATTCGAAACCGGCAAGCAGGGATTCAGCTTCGAGCTGCACCTGCAGGGCCTGCGCGAAAGAGAGATGCCCCCGGCGCATGTATCCGGCCAGGATATTCCTGAACTCGCTGCGCCACAGAAAAGGAGCGGCCCAATCGGGTTCGCTGTGCAGCAGCCGTTCCGCATGGGCGGTGAACTCGCAGGGGAGGTAAAGATAGGCCAGTACGTTGGTGTCCACCACGATCATTGCCGACCTTCCCGTTTCAGGACGTCGATCTCACCGGCTTGAACAGTTGCTCCTATCTGGCTGCGCAAGAGACGGGCCCGGCGCAGGCGTTCCCCCGCATCGAATCGACCGGGGGCCAGGATGGCCTCCAAACAGATAATGGCTTCGCTGTTGATGCTGCGTCGGTGCAACTCCGCGGAGGTTTTCAGGCGGGTGTAAATCTCATCCGGAATATTTTTCAGTGTCAGCGTCGTTGGCATACCCCCTCCATTGTTTATGGAACCATAATGGTTCCATTTTGACCTGTTGTCAATATGCAAAGTTCAACGACCGCTCTATCCGATTGCTAAAAACCAGCGTTTACGACATCTTTGCGACCCTTGGGGCTAGGCGTGTGAACCGTGTGCTTCTGGTGTCCCCATGGCTTCTCTGCTCCTGAAATGTCTGCTTGGGGCGGTGGTGGTGCTGGTCATCGCCCTGCTGTCCAGATCGAAGAGTTTCTACATCGCCGGCTTGGCGCCGATGTTCCCGACCTTCGCCCTCATTGCCCACTGGATCGTGGCCAGCGAGCGGTCCACGGCGGATCTACGGACCACGGTGCTGTTCGGCTTCTGGTCGCTCATCCCCTACCTGATCTACCTGCTCGCAGTCTACTGGCTGAGCGTCCGCCTGCCGCTGGCCGCCACCCTGCTGCTCGCCACCCTCGCCTGGTGCGTCAGCGCCGGCCTGCTGCTGCTCGTCTGGACCAGGGTGTGAAAACCACCCCCATCGCGACACCTGACGGACAAAATCATGATGTTCCGGCTGAACTGGGTACATCTTCGACACCTCCCAAAACCGGCGAGATGGAAGAGATATCAGGAAAAACAAAGAACCGGCGGGTGGAGAAAAAACAGCGGCAAGGGGTGGGAATCAGTGGGCGGCGGGCGGCGGCGCCTCGTCGGTGGGGAACTTCTGGTCCGGCAACAGACCCTGCTCGCGGCGCATGTGCCAGAGCAGTTTGCGGCAGACGCCGCGGATCAGGCTGGCCTCTTTCTTCTTTAGTCGCACCCGCCCGAGGAACTGCTTGATGTTGCGCATCCAGTAGATTCGGTTGTTGTCGCGGAGAAAGGCGATCGAGGCCAGAGCCTCCTCAATGTGGGTGTACATGCCCTGGAGGTCAAAGGAGTTGGCGAACTCCGACTTGGGCACGGCGGCAAAGGGGTGGGCATTGACCGCAGCGGACAACTCGTAGCAATGAATGGCCACGGCCTGGGCCAGGTTGATCGAGGAGAAGCCGGCGGTGGGGATGGTGGAGGCGAACTGGCAGAAGTCCAGATCCTCGTTGCTCAGACCCGCGTCCTCGGGACCGAACATGAGGGCGATCCGGCTTTCGGCGAGCAACGGCAGGAGATCGGCCATGACCTCGCGCGGGGTCTGATCGGCCAGACGCCGCTTGCCCTGGCGGGCGGTGGTGCCGACCAGGACGTGGTAGGGCTCGGCCGCCTCGGCGGTTGTGCGGCAGATGCGCATCTCACGGATCAACCAGGCGGCCTTGTGGGTCGCCATTTTCAGCATCCGCTCCTGATCGAACTCCTCCTCGGTGACCACGGTCAGCCGGGTGACGCCGAAATTGGAGGCAATCCGGGCCGAGGCGCCGATGTTCTCCGGGAACTTGGGCCGCACCAGTATGATGCCGACCTGCCCGAGCGGGCTGGCCGGCGAATGTTCATCCATCGGTTGCACGAGGTCTTCGCGGGACGGTCAGCGTTCGGTGGACTGCTCCAGCTCGAGCGTCTTCTTGCCGGATTTTTCAGGAGCAGAGGAGGTGCTGCCGGTCATGCGCTTGAAGAAGGGGATAATGCCGCGCTCGGCCCGCTTCACTTCCTCCTCCGCTTCTTTCACCGTGATCTGCCAGGCCGGGGCAAAGCCCGGCGACTTCTCAAACATGATCTCGATGGCCTTCTGGTAGACCTGCACCTGACGCAGTTCCTGGCGGCCCGGCTTCTGGTTGAGCACCTGAACCATGTTGCGCAGGTTGTCGCGCTCCTGCCGAACCTTGTCCATCTCCGCCTTGCGGCGCTCGTTCTCGGCCGAATCGATCTCCAGCTTGGTGTGGAGATGCTCGCGCAGCTTCTTGAGGTTGCCGTTCAGCTCACGAGTCTTGAGCAGGGCGCGGACCCAGAGGATCAGCGCCACCGCCAGGCCGATGGCCAGGCCGCGGAGGAAGGGGTTGGAAAGGATATCGGCAATCAGGCTGGAATCGTTCATTGGAAGCACCTCAGGGGCTACATGGTGGCAAGGGCGAGCGGATGCGCCAGGGCCGCGCCATGGGCCGAGGCATCCGAACCCGCCATTTGTATTTGAATCGGCGTCATTCGTCAAGGAAAACCACGGACCTCGCCCCTGCCGGAAGGGGTCGTCAACCCTTGTCCGCCAAGGGCTCGGCCACAGGTTCCGCTGCCAGGGAAAAGGTGAGCCGCCGGGACGACAGGTCGACCTGCTCCAGCCGCACCACCACCTCCTGACCAAGCTGGTAGACGCGGTTGCTGGTCTCGCCGATCAGCCGGAAACGGCGGCCGTCGAACAGGTAATAGTCGTCGGTCATCTCCTTGAGCGGCACGCCGCCGCTGACAAAGATTCCCTTGAGGCTGACGAACAGGCCAAACCCGGTGACGCCGGAGACGATGGCGGCAAAGGTTTCGCCCACCCGGTCCATGAGGAACAGCGCGCTCAGGCGGGCATGGACGTTGCGCTCGACGTCAATGGACTTGCGCTCGCACTGGGACAGATGCAGGCCGGCCTCGACCAGGCCGCCTTCCGGGGCCGGAAAGGGTCGCGAGGCCTCGGCCGACTGGCCGGTGAGCATGGCCTGCAAGACGCGGTGGGCGACCAAGTCCGGGTAGCGGCGGATCGGTGAGGTGAAGTGGAGATAAAACCCGGCCGCGAGCCCGAAATGGCCTGCATTTTCAGGGGAATAGCGGGCCTGCTGCATGGTGCGCAGGAGCAGACTGTTGACCACGTACTCGGCGGGTGAATTGTTCGCCTGAACCAGCACCTGGGCGAACCAGGCGGGGTTGATAGGGGGCCGCGGCAGCTGCAGACCCATGGCCTTGGCAGCGTCGGTGAAGGTCTCAACCTTGCCTACGTCGGGATACTCGTGGATGCGGTAGAGCACGGGTCGGTGCGCCTTGGACAGACTCTCAGCCACAGCCTCGTTGGCCGCGAGCATGCAGTCCTCGATCAGCATATGCGCCTGGTTGCGCTGGGCCATGGCGATGTCGGCCACCCGATCGCCGTCGAGACGCACCTGGGCCTCGGGAATCTTGAACTCCAGACTGCCGCGCTCGACCCGGAGCTCCTTGAGCAAACCGGTCAGTTCCCGGGCCTGCTCGAGCATGGGAACAAGATCCGCGTGGGCCGCACGCGTCTCCGGCTCCTGCAGGTAGAGGATGCGATTGATGGTGGTGTAGGTGAAGCGGCAGCAACTGCGAATCAGGCTCTTGCAGTAGCGCTGGCCCGTCGGCCGCCCCTGCCGGTCGTAGCTGAGGATGGCGGTGAAGGCCGGCCGGTCCTGGTCGGGAATCAAACTGCACAGATCGTTGGAAAGCCGCTCCGGCAGCATGGGCAGAACCCGGTCGGGCAGGTAGACGCTGGTGCCTCGACGGTAGGCCTCTTGGTCGATGGCCGAGCCCACGGCGACGTAGTGGCTGACATCGGCTATGGAAACGTACAGGGTGAACCCCTTGGCGGTGTGCTCGACGCAGATGGCGTCGTCGAAGTCGCGGGAGGTCTCGCCGTCGATGGTGACGTGGGCCAGATGGCGCAGGTCGGTGCGCCCCGCCTCGCAGCCAACCACCGGCGCAAGCTGCCGGATTTCCGCCAGCACCTCCTCGGGGAAGCCGTCCTTGAGTCCGTAATGGACCATGGCCATGCGGATCTGCACCGTGGCGCTGGTGGCTTCGCCCAGCACCTCGACGATGCGGCCGGTCGGCCCCTGCCGTTCCGAGCCGTAATCGATGATCTCGGCCTCCACCGCAAGGCCGTCGCGGGCCCCCGCCTCGTCGCCCCGGCGGATGAGCAGGGTGTAGGGCACGC
>JBGSPP010000334.1:0-4054 GCA_041738515.1 Desulfobulbus sp. | reverse complement strand
AGAAAGGCGACCGGGTGGCGATCTACCTGCCCATGGTGCCCGAGCTGGCCATCTCGCTGTTGGCCTGCGCCCGCCTCGGCGCGGTCCATTCTGTGGTCTTCGGGGGCTTTTCCGCCATCGCCCTGCAGAGCCGCATCGAGGACTGCCACGCCAAGGTGCTGATCACCGCCGACGCCGTGGTCCGCGGCGGCAAGCCGATCCCGCTCAAGCCCAATGCCGACGAGGCCCTGCTGACCTGCCCCAGCGTCGAGACCTGCGTCGTGGTCCGGCGGGCCGGCAATGAGATCGAGATGAAGGAAGGCCGCGACTGCTGGTGGCACAAGGAAGTCAACGCCAAGGATATCTCCTCGTTCTGCGAGCCAGAGTCCATGGACGCCGAGGACATGCTCTTCATCCTCTACACCTCCGGCTCCACGGGCAAGCCCAAGGGCGTTGTCCATACCACCGGCGGCTACCTGACCTACACCATGCACACCGCCCAGTGGGTGTTCGACCTCAAGGACAACGACGTCTACTGGTGCACCGCCGACATCGGCTGGATCACCGGCCACAGCTACATCCTCTACGGGCCGCTGGGCCTGGGAGCCACAGCCCTGATGTTCGAGGGTATCCCTTCCTATCCGGGGCCGGACCGCTTCTGGCGGATCGTCGAGAAGTTCAAGGTTAACATCTTCTACACCGCGCCCACAGCCATCCGGGCGCTGATGCGGGACGGGGTCGAGCCGACCAAGAAATGGGATCTGTCGAGCCTGCGCATTCTCGGAACGGTGGGCGAGCCGATCAACCCCGAGGCCTGGATGTGGTATTACATCAACATCGGCAAGGAGAAACTGCCCATTGTCGACACCTGGTGGCAGACCGAGACCGGCGGCATCATGATTTCGCCCTTGCCCTACGTCACTCCGCTTAAGCCCGGCTCTGCCACCCTGCCGCTGCCCGGCATCGACGCGGCCATCTACAACGAGGCGGGTCAGGAGGCCGGAGCCAACGAGGGCGGCCATCTGGTCATCCGCAAACCTTGGCCGGGAATGCTTCGCGGCGTCTTCGGCAACCCGGAGCGGTACAAGAAGGCCTACTTCAACCGCTATCCGGACACCTACGACCCGGAAGACGGCGCCCGACGGGACGAGGATGGCTACTTCTGGATCATGGGCCGGCTTGATGACGTCATCAACGTGGCTGGTCATCGGCTGGGCACCGCGGAGATCGAGTCCGCTCTGGTTGCCCATGAGGCCGTAGCCGAGGCGGCGGCGGTCGGCATGCCGCATCCGATCAAGGGACAGGCGATCTTCGCCTACGTCACCCTGATGTCCTGGGCCGAAGAGAGCGAGGAGTTGCGGGCCGAGTTGCGGCAGCACGTGCGCAAGGAGATCGGACCCATTGCCACCCCCGAGGTGATCCAGTGGGCGCCGGGACTGCCCAAGACCCGGTCGGGCAAGATCATGCGCCGCATCCTGCGCAAGATCGCGGCCAATGATTTCAAAGATTTCGGTGATACCTCGACCTTGGCCGATCCTTCGGTTGTCGATCAGCTGGTGGACACCAAGAAGCAGATGAACTGAGCGGGCAGGAGGGGAGGCGCGCCTCCCCACCCTCCAAGCAACACAACCCTCCCGGTTCTTCGGGAGACCGGCAGGCGGGATGCGGTAGCGTCCCGCCTGTTGCGCGTCCGGAGGCGGGAATCGCTCGTTTTTTCTTTGCAACATCGGATTTCATGGTATCATGACCCGATGTGCCTCCAGGATATTCTTGCCACGTCCGGAACGCGGCCAAGGGCCCGACCCCTCTGGCGGGTTCAATCCTGAACAGGGCCTGCATGCCTCACAGGTTGGGCATGTGCAGACCAATTCCACCCCGCATGATGCCATGACCGGTAACGAGATCAGAAGACTTTTCCTGGAATACTTTGAAAGCAAAAGCCACACCCGGGTCACCGCCTCTTCCTTGGTGCCGCATGACGATCCAACCCTGCTGTTCGTCAATTCCGGGATGGTCCAGTTCAAGAAGGTTTTTATGGGCGAGGAGACCCGTCCTTATGTGCGGGCCACAACGGCCCAGCCGAGCGTGCGCGCCGGCGGCAAGCACAACGATCTGGAAAACGTCGGCTACACCGCGCGTCATCACACTTTTTTCGAGATGCTGGGTAACTTCTCCTTCGGCGATTACTTCAAGAAGGAGGCCATCGCCTTTGCCTGGGAGTTCCTCACCCAACGGTTGAAGATTGACCCAGCCCAGCTCTGGGTCACCATCTACGACGACGACGATGAGGCCCACCAGCTCTGGGAGCGGGTCGAAGGTCTGCGTCCCGGCCGGATCGTCCGCATGGGCGAGAAGGACAACTTCTGGGCCATGGGTGACACTGGTCCCTGCGGTCCCTGCTCCGAGATCCACATCGATCAGGGTGTCGAAGTCGGCTGCGGCCGGCCTGAATGCGCTCTGGGCTGCGACTGCGACCGGTTCCTCGAACTGTGGAATCTGGTCTTCATGCAGTTCTACCGGGACGAAACCGGGGCGATGACGCCGCTGCCCAAACCTTCCATCGACACCGGCATGGGGCTTGAGCGGGTGGCCGCCGTGCTTCAGGGCAAGCACAACAACTTTGATTGTGATCTGTTCACCGGCATCATTGACCATGTGGCCGCGCTGGCCGGCAAACAGTACCACCAGGATCGCGCCGACGACGTCTCCATGCGGGTCATCGCCGACCACGCCCGCGCCACCGCCTTCCTCGTCGCCGATGGCGTCCTGCCATCCAACGAGGGCCGGGGCTATGTCCTGCGCCGGATCATGCGGCGGGCCATCCGCTACGGCCGCGCCCTGGGGTTGCAGTCGTTCTTCCCCGGCGTCTGTGCCCTGGTGACCGAACTGATGCTCGACGCCTACCCGCATCTGGGCGAGACCCGCGAATTGCTGGCCAAGGTGGTCACCAACGAGGAGGCTCG
This sequence comes from Desulfobulbus sp., assembly GCA_041738515.1. GTDB lineage: Bacteria > Desulfobacterota > Desulfobulbia > Desulfobulbales > Desulfobulbaceae > Desulfobulbus. Next base: position 1,112 of record JBGSPP010000334.1, on the reverse strand, counting down.
CTTCGGCGAGACCCTGGATCACGGCCTGAACAAGCTCGACCAGGAGATTCGCCACCTGAAGAAGGCACAAGGCGACCAGGCAGAGATCGCCGGCGATTTCATTTTCAAGCTCTACGACACCTACGGCTTCCCGGTCGACATCGTCCGAGACGTGGCCATCGAAAAGGGCGTGCGCTTTGACGAGGCCGGATTTGCCAGCGCCATGGAGCAGCAGCGCGAGCAATCGCGGAAGTCCTGGAAGGGCAGCGACGTCGGTCATCTCGAGGCCGGGATAATCGAGCTGGCCAGCCAGGGCAAACGGGCGGAGTTCATCGGTTACGCCACCGCCCAGGGCGTCGCCGCGGTCGAAGGCATCGTCAACGCCCAGGGGCAGCTGGTCGACGAGGCCCACGCGGGCCAGGAACTGCGTGTCTTCTGCGGCCAGACTCCGTTTTATAGCGAGTCTGGCGGCCAGGTCGGCGATCAGGGCGAGATCACCTGGCCGGACGGCCGGTTCGTGGTCGAGAAAACCCTGACACCCGTCGAGGGGTTGGTTCTGCATCACGGAAAGCTGGTCCAGGGGACGCTGGCCGTCGGAGACCGGGTGGAGTTGAGCGTCTCCGAACGCCGGGCCGCCACTGCCCTCAACCACACCGCCACCCACCTGCTGCAGGCGGCGATGAAAAAGGTGCTGGGCGACCATGTCAAGCAGGCCGGTTCCGCGGTTGATCACAACCGGCTGCGTTTTGACTTTACCCACTTCTCGCCCCTGACCCTGGGCGAGATCTTCACCATCGAGCAACTGGTTAATGCCGAGATTCGCCGCAACGTGCCGGTATCCACCGCCCTCCTCGGTCGCGAGCAGGCCATTGCCGAGGGGGCCATGGCCCTGTTCGGCGAGAAGTACGGCGACGAGGTGCGGGTGGTGAGCATTGGCGAGTTCAGCAAGGAGTTGTGCGGCGGCACCCATGTGCGCATGACCGGCGACATAGGTTTTTTCAAGGTCGTCATGGAGACCGGCATTGCCTCCGGCGTGCGCCGCATCGAGGCCGTAACCGGCGCGGGGGCCCTGCATTGGGTGCAGGATCTGGCCCGGCAGGCGGCCGACATCGGTGCGGCCATCTCCGGGCCGG
>JBGSPP010000308.1:0-8746 GCA_041738515.1 Desulfobulbus sp. | reverse complement strand
GTCGATCACCGCCTCCGGCTTGTAGACCTCGATGCCGTAGGCCAGGGCATCGGCCAGGATCAGGCGGCCCTCGGCGTCGGTATTGATGATCTCGGAGGTTTTGCCGCCGTAGTGGCGGATGATGTCGCCCGGCTTGAGCGCGGCCGGGCCGGAGAGGTTTTCCGTGGCCGGAATCAGGGCGATCACGTTGACGCCGGCGACCCCGGTTTCAACAACGGCCCGCATGGCGGTGATCACCGCCGCGCCGCCGCACATGTCGAACTTCATGTCCTCCATGCCGGCGGGGGGCTTGGCGGAGATGCCGCCGGAGTCGAAGGTCAGCCCCTTGCCCACCAGCAGGATGGTGGGATTGGTCTTGCCGGTCCGGTACTCAAGCGTCACCAGTTTCGGCGGCTGGGCCGAGCCCTGGTTGACCCCGAGTATGCCGCCCATGCCCAGTTTCTCCATGGCCGACTTCTCGAGCACCTTGCACTTCAGGCCGAACTGCTTGGCGATCCGCTTGCCGTATTCGGCAAAATCTGCCGGTGTCCAGCCGTTTCCAGGCCGGTTGGCCATGTCCCGGGCCGCGCAGACGGCCTCGGCCAGGGCGCGGCCGCGTTCCATGCCCCGGAGCACCGCGCCAACGGCAAGCCCGCCGTCGTGGAGCAGGAGCCGCTCCACCCGGCCCGGCTGCTCATCTTTTTTTTTCGGGGTCTTGTACTGTTCGAAGCGGTAATTGCCCAGCAGCAGCCCCTCGGTTAGGCACTCGGCAATCTCGGCGGCATCGAGGAGAAAGGCCTTGGGCAGGACGACCATCACTTCCCTGGCCTTGACCGCTCCCGCCTGCCGGGCGATGGTTCCGCCAGCCAACCGCAATTGTTCTCGGCGGACATGGATGCTGTCGTCCTGCTTGCCGAGACCGGCAAACAGCACCCGTCTGGCGCGGACCGGCGGTTCTCCGTCGCCAGCCAGCAGGCCGGGATAGAACAGCAGCGTCTGCTCCTTCTTGCCTTTGAAATCACCCGTCGACCAGCCTTGATGCAGGGCTCTGTTCAGCGCGCCGCCGGCGCTCTCCGGCAGGTGGGGGATATCCTCCTCGACCAGATAGGCCAGCAGGTCCCCGGACCAATCACCGGGTTCCTGGCCAAACACGTGCACGCTCACCGTCTCCTCGCCCACCAGAAAATCCTCCATGCTGTTTCCGCATAGCCCTTTCAAAACGGAATCGAACTGTTTATTCTAGCCTTTTCATACACTAATCGCAGCTGAACCTCAATTGGCAAAACCCGGTCCGTCCACCGGGAAGAGCAATTATTCATCCAGACCACGGAGGCCTTCGTGTTGACCGTTTTCATTGTTGCCGTCAGTGCCGCTCTGTTGATATCCACCATGTGCTCCCTGTTCGAGGCCGTGCTGCTTTCGCTGTCGGCCGCCCAGGTCGAACTGATGGCTGACACCCATCCGGCCAAGGCCGAGGTGATGAAAGGATTCAAGGAGAACATCGAGCAACCGATCACCGCCATCCTCACCCTCAACTCCCTGTCGCACACCATCGGCGCCTCGGTTGCCGGCGCGGCGGCGGTCGCCCTGTTCGGCCAGCATGGCCTGCTCTGGTTTTCCCTCTGCTTCACGGTCGCCATCCTGCTGTTCACCGAGGTGCTGCCGAAAACGGTGGGGGTGACTTTTTCCAGGCAGTTGGGGCCGCATATCGTGTTGCCCCTGCAACTGATGATTTTGCTTCTCAAGCCGCTGATCTGGCTGGCCCAACTCATCACCCGACTGGTGCCCAACAGTCATCGACCCCATCAGATTTCGGCGGAGGAACTGAAGACCATCGCCAGCCTGAGCCGTCAATCGGGTGAGATCGAGGCCGACCAGGAGAAGGTGATCGCCAATATCCTCCAACTCGGCAACAAGACGGTCCGTCAGGTGATGACCCCGCGCACGGTGACCTTCACTGCCTCCCAGTCCCTGACTATCAAGGAGGCCTCGCGGATGGAGGGCAAGTGGCGGATGCACAGCCGGGTGCCGGTGTACGACGGCGAGCCGGACAACGTGGTCGGCATCGTCCTCAGTCAGGACGTGCTCATGGCGGCCGCGGTCGGCCAGAACAACCTCAAGCTCTCCCAGATCATGCGGCCGGTCCATTTCGTGCCCGAGACCGCGCCGCTGGACCGCATCTTCATCGACTTCTTCGAGCGCTCCCAGCACCTGTTTGTAGTGGTTGACGAGTATGGCAGCGTCACCGGCGTGATCAGCATGGAGGATATCCTTGAAGAGATCATCGGCCGCGAGATCGTCGATGAATCCGACAAGACGCGCAACATGCGCGAACTGGCCCGGCTGCGCAAGAAGAAACTCCACACCGTGTAAGGCCGTAACTTTTGCCCCGGCCGAGGCGACGAGCCACTGGCGCGGGCGGCCAAAGCATGGTAGCTTGCCGCCGCATACCGGAGAGGCGGAGAGACGCCACGCAACCGCGACCCCGGTGCAAGGCTCGGCACGGCTTGCGCCCCATACATCCAACCGTTCACAGTCACGCATCAGGAAGCCATTCATGACCAAACTGTCCTCTTTTTTCCATCGCCGGACCGCCCCGGCCGCACTGTTTTTTCTCCTGCCTGCCAGTCTGGCTGTCTCCATTGCCCAGGCGGAGACCAGGTACATCAAACCAACGCTCGAAGTTGCCATGCGCCAGGCCAGGGAGAACAACGCCAAGCTGGTGGCCAACGTGCCCCTGGGTATGAAGGTGGAGTTGGTGGAAGGCGATCGGGACTGGTCGTTCATCCGCCTGGCCAATGAGGCGGAGGGGTGGGTGCGCAGCCGCTATCTCAGCGCCGCGCCGTTGGAGCCGGGCGAGGTGTTCAAGGCGGTGCAGGTGGGGGAGACGGTCGATCACCAGGCCCGGGCCAGGGAACTGCATGAAGACAACGGCCGTCTGCGCAAGGAACTGGCCGCCTGCACCACCGAGCGGAGCACGCTGGCGGACAAGTATCAGACCCTGACCGCCGATCCTAACAACCCCATCCACGCCAAGACTGCTCTGGAGGAGGCCCAACGGCAGGTGCAGGACCTGCAGACCAAGCTGGCCACGGCCCAGATCGAGATCACGGTGCTGAAGAAAAACGAGTCGATCAAATGGTTTCTTGTCGGCAGCGGGGTGCTGGTGTTCGGCTGGCTGCTCGGCAAACTGGGCAACGGGGGCCGCAAGAAGAAGCCCTCCCTGCTGACCTGACGCGGGTCTGACTCAGTTCATCGCCTCAAGCGTGATCCGCACCTCCACCGTGCCGCCTTCGCGCAGCAGGGTGAGGACGACCTCCGTGCCTACCTCGTGCCGCTCCAACTCGTCGCGCAGGGTGTCGTAATCGACCACCTTCTTGCCGTTGACGGCCACAATGACATCGCCCAGCACCAGGCCGTCGCGGACCTGGGAGGTGCCGCGCAGGCCGGCCTTCTCGGCGGTGGTGCCGGACAGCACCTTGAGGATGAGCACGCCTTCCAGGCCCAGTTCCTCGGTCAGGCGGCGGTTGGCCAGGGTGATGCCCAGGCCGGGCCGGATCAGCTTGCCCTTGGCGATGATCTGCGGCACTACCCGGTTGACCTCGCCCACGGGCACAGCAAAACCGATGCCCGAGCTCGCCCCCGTGGGACTGAAAATGGCTGTGTTGACCCCGATCAGCCGGCCGGCGCTGTCCAGCAGCGGCCCGCCGGAATTGCCCGGGTTGATGGCCGCGTCAGTCTGGATGACGTCATGGATGGTACGGCCGGTGGCGGCGGTGATTTCGCGCCCGAGCGCGCTGACCACGCCGGTGGTCAGGGTCTGGTCGAGGCCAAAGGGGTTGCCGATGGCAAACACCTTCTGCCCGACCAGCAGGTCTTTCGATTCGCCCACCACGATCGGCCGCAGTTTATCGGCCGGGGCGGTGATCTGCAGCACGGCCAGGTCGCGGTCCGGGGCCGCGCCCACCAGTACCGCCTTCCAGGAACTGCGATCAGCCAGGGTCACCTCCAGCCGGTTGGCGTCGGAGATGACGTGGTAGTTGGTAACGATCCGCCCCTGCTTGTCCCAGATGAAACCCGAGCCGGTTCCCTGGGGAATCTCCTGGACATTGAGGCTGAACAGATTGCGCCGCAGGGCGATGCTGGTGATGTACACCACCGAGGGGGCGGCGTTGCGGAAGATGTCGATGGTATTGCGCTCGTCGCTGGCCAAGTCGCCGCGCGCCTCCACCGGGCGGCTGACCGACTTGGGATCGAGCAGGGCAGGGCGAAAGGTCTGGAACAGGAGCCAGCCGACAGCAGCGGCGACGATCAAAATCGGCAGCGGTTTCATGCGCACCTCGGGAGGGGGCGGGTGATGCGGTTCTTTTACCGTTTCGGCTCGGGGCAGGCGAGGTCCGGGTGGGCGACTAGAGCCACTTCTTCCGCCGGAAGAACAGCAGGGTCACGGTGGAGGAGAGAATCATCAGCAGGATGGCGAAGGGGTAGCCCCAGATTTTGTCCAGTTCGGGCATGAATTTGAAGTTCATGCCGTAGAGGCTGGCGATCAGGGTCGGCGGCATGAAAATGACGGTCACCACGGTGAAGATCTTGATCACCCGGTTCTGCTCCATGTCCACCAGGCCGAGAAAGGTGTTCTGCAGGAATTCCAGCCGTTCGAAATTGAACGAGGTGTGGTCGAGCAGCGAGCCCACGTCCTTGATCATGATGCGCATGTTTTCGTAGTCCTCCTTGGGAAACAATTTGCTCTTGAGCATGGAGGAAAGGATGCGCTGTTTCTCGACGATGTTCTCGCGGATGGTGATGGTCGATTCCTGCAGGGCGGTGATCTTGAGCAGCAACTCCCGGTTGGGGTCCTTGTCGCCGACCAGTTGCTTGCTGATGGCGGTGATCTTGTCGGTGATGGACTCGATCAGGTCGGCGTCGTAGTCAATTCTGGTTTCCAGGATGGTGAGGAAGACGTCGTCGCCGTCCACTGGCTTGATGGCCCGCATCTTGCGGTAGGTCTCGGAAAACGAGCGGAATTCCTGCGAGCGCTGGGTGATGAGAATCTTGTCCTTGATGATGAACGACACCGGTTCGTTGCAAAACACCCCCTTTTCCTGCACCAGGAAATTGAGGTTAATGCCGATTTCGTCCTCGGTTTCCACATACTTCGAACTGCTCTCGATCTCCTCGCTCTCCTGCTCGGTGAACAGCTCCACCCGAAAATCCCGCTCCACCTGGTGCTTTTCCTCGTCGGTGGCGTTGATCAGGTCGATCCAGAAAATATTGGGACCGGCCGAGCTGTCGCCGCTGGCCATCTTGACGACTTTGTTGTCGAGGAAGAAATAATTTACCATCGCGAGTACCTGAAGCGGGTTGATCGGTGCGGTTATCCTATTTTGCCAGTGCGGGCTTGTCCAGGCTGGCAGGACGGATCGGGGCAGGCGGCCCATTGTACTGAGCGGCCGGGAGAAAAGTCAATCGGGAAAAGCCGCTCCGGCCGAGGGTTCGGGACGACCGGCCGCAGGCAGCAGCTTTACTGGAGGAGATCGCTGCGCTGGGCAAGGAAGCAGAGGAGAAAGCCGATGGCCATGGCAATCAGGCCAACCCGGCGCAACTGCTCCGGCCGCATCTCCAGGATCTGTCGCAGCCAGCGCTGCATGGATTCGGGCGAGGCCGCATAGGGCAGGCCCTCAAGGATCAGGATCAGGCCAATCAGGGTGATGAGCAGTTTCATGGCCCTCCCTTACCAGAAAGGCGGACTGTCTGCAATCTTCGACAAAAGGTGTTGACAAGGCTCGGCCGGAAAAAGTACTTTGCAAACCATATCGTTTCAGCATTTCTCAGGGTTCACGCGTTCAATTCCTTATTGTTCCTTATCCGGATTTTCCGTCACTGGCCGCAGGAGGCCAACACCCACCCATGAATCAGGCATCCTCCAAATACAGTGAGGCCGGCGTCGATATCGACAAGGGCAATCTGTTCGTCTCCCGGATCAAATCCATTGTCGCCGATACCCACCGGCGCGGGGTGTTGACCGATATCGGCGGGTTCTCCGGGCTGTTCGCCATTGGCAACGAAGACCTCAAGAACCCGGTTCTGATCGCCTCCACCGATGGCGTCGGCACCAAGCTGATCGTGGCCAAGCTCTGCAACAAGCATGACACCATCGGCATCGACCTGGTGGCCATGTGCGTCAACGACGTGATTGTCAGCGGGGCAAAGCCATTGTTCTTCCTTGATTATTTTGCCAGCAGCTCGCTTGATCTGGAGGTTGCCACCGATGTGGTCCGGGGCATCGCGGCCGGCTGCAAGCTGGCCCACTGCTCGCTCATCGGCGGTGAGACCGCCGAGATGCCGGGCCTGTACCAGCCGGGCGATTACGACCTGGCCGGGTTCGCGGTCGGCATTGGCGACCGCGAGGCTATCATTGACGGCAGCGATATCCGCGTGGGCGACCGGATCATCGGCCTGGCCTCCTCGGGCATCCACTCCAACGGCTACTCGCTGGCGCGCCACATCCTGTTTACCCAGATGGGCAAGGCCATCGACGATTACGTCGAGGGACTTGGCTGCACCGTGGGCGAGGAACTGCTGCGGCCGACCCGCATCTACGTGGAAAGCGTGGTCAACATCCTGCGGCGCAACAAAATCAACGGCCTGGTGCACATCACCGGCGGCGGCTTCATCGACAACATCCCGCGTATCCTGCCCGCCGGCTGCGACGCCCGCATCATCGCAGGCAGCTGGCCGGTGTCACCGGTCTTCCCCTACCTGCAGCACCACGGCGAGGTGTCGGATCTGGAGATGTACCGCACCTTCAACATGGGCATCGGCATGATGGTCGTGGTAGCCGATCGCAGTGTGGAAGACATGATGCACCAGTTCAAGGCGCATGGCGAGGAGCCGTTCCTGATCGGCGAGATCCGGGCCGCCCAGGCGGGCAATGGCCGCAAGGTGATCATCGACGGGGTCTGCTGAACGGCCCCCGTTCCTTTTTTTCGGCGCAACAACAAAAAAAAGCCGGGCATCTTGCCCGGCTTTTTTATTGTGCATACGTCAGATTATCCTATCTGGCCGCAGTCAACCTCCGAACCCTTGAGTTTGTCCAGGCCATGGGGCAGGGCAGGCAGCACCGTCTCCAGGTTTTCCCGGGCAGCTTTCCTGCTGCCGGGCAGGTTGAGGATCAGACAGCCCCGGCGCACCCCGGCCAGACCGCGCGACCAGACTGCCTGCACGGTCTTGGCCAGGCTGGCCTGGCGCATGGCCTCGCCCAGGCCGGGAATCTCCATCTCGATCACCGCCCGTGTGGCTTCGGGGGTTCGGTCCGTGGGCGACACCCCGGTGCCGCCGGTGGTGACGATCAGGTCGAGCCCGAGTTCGTCCACCCACTGCACCAGAGTCTGCTCGATCAGCGCCTGCCGGTCAGGGATAACCCGATACTCGGCGATGATAAACCCGGCCTGCTGAAGCATTTCCTGCAGGAGCGGGCCGCTGGTGTCCTCGCGCTCGCCGCGCGAACCCTTGTCGCTCAGGGTCAGCACACCGCAGCGATACTGCCGGTCGGGCGGCACCGTCACTATTCCTCCGTGGGCGCCTTGTACTCGGCGATGATCTTCTCCGCGATCATCGCCGGCACCTCCTCATAATGGGAGAACTTCACCGTGAAAGCGCCACGGCCGCCAGTCATGGAGGTCAAGTCCAGGGAGTAGAGCAGGATCTCCGACTGGGGCACGTGGGCGTTGATGATTTCGTAGCGGGCGGCGGAGTCCATGCCCAGTACCCGTCCCCGGCGGCTGTTGAGGTCGCCCATGACGTCGCCGACGAAATCCTTGGGCACCCGCACCTCGACCTCCATGATCGGTTCGAGCAGGATCGGGTTGGCCTGGACCACGCCCTTCTTGAAGGCCAGCGAACCCGCCACCTTGAAGGCCATTTCCGAGCTGTCGACAGTGTGGTAGGAGCCGTCGATCAGGCTGACCTTGAGATCGACAAAGGGATAGCCGGCAATGACGCCGCGCTCCATGGCCTCGATGATGCCTTTTTCCACCGCCGGCCGGTACTGCTGCGGGATGACGCCTCCGACGATCTTGTCGAGGAACTGGAAGTGCTCGCCGCGCGGCAGCGGCTCCATCTCGATGGTGCAGTCGCCGAACTGGCCGCGGCCGCCAGACTGCTTCTTGTGCCGGCCCTGGACCGTGACCTTGCCCTTGAGGGTTTCGCGATAGGGGACCCGCGGCGGCCGCAGTTCCATCTCGACGCCGAATTTGCGCTTGATCTTCTCGCCGATCACCTCCAGGTGCACCTGGCCCACGCCAGAGATCAGGGTCTCGTAGGTCTGCTGCTCGCGGGTCATCTTCAGGGTGAGATCCTCGTCGAGCAGTCGGGTGATGGAGGAGAAAAGCTTCTCCTCGTCGCCCTTCTTGGCGCTGACCGCATAGGCGATCACCGGGGGCAACGGCTCCACCGCCTTGTAGACCACCGGCTGGGACTCGAGGCAGAGGGTGTCGCCGGTGGTGGTCTCCTTGAGTTTGGCCACTGCCACCACCATGCCAGGCAGGGCCTCATCCACCGGTTTCTGCTCTTTGCCGGCCATGACGAACAGCTGGCCGAAGCGCTCGGCCGTGCCCTTGGTAGTGTTGTAGAAGGAGTCGCCCTTGAGGGTGCCGGAGAAGACCCGGAAAATGGTCAGGCGGCCGGCAAAGGGATCGGCCATGGTCTTGAACACCAGGGCCGAGAAGGGGGCGTCGGCCGTGCCCGGACGCTGGGCGGCCTCGCCGGT
>JBGSPP010000281.1:0-12527 GCA_041738515.1 Desulfobulbus sp. | reverse complement strand
TGCCCGACCTGGGAGCCGAGCGCGCCGCCGATCTGGGCGATGGGGCCTTCGACGCCGGCCGAGCCGCCGGAACCGATGGTCAGGGCGGTGCTGAGGGTCTTGATGACAATGGTGCGGGCGCGGAGAACGCCGTTTTCCAGGTTGACCCGGCGAAGGAAGTTGGTGAAGCCATACCCGTTAACCTCCCCGGGAAAGGCCAGCGACAGCGGGATGAGCAGGATGGCCCCGGCAATCGGCAAGAGCGGCAGGAGCAGGCGACGCCAGCCGCCCTCCGCGACCCGCAGCAGTTCCTGGCCCTGGACGAAGAGCAGGTTGTGGACCAGTTCCACCGTCTCGCGGAAGACGATGATGGCGCACCCGGTCATCACTCCGATGCAGGCCGCGACCAGCATCAGCCGGGCCCTTTCGCCGGGCAGGAATTTTCTCAGCCTGATAGACATCTCCGCTCCGGGATGGAAAAGTCGGCAACCGTCGCTTTTTCCGTACATGGACAACAAAACGCCATTCCGGCGAGCCATCGGTGTGCCGTGGCCGAGCATCTCCCCGAAACCTCGCGGGAACGTGTGACCATAGCAAAATTCCCCTTTGAAGGAAACGGCTTTTTCCACATCATAGCGCCAGGAGCAGCGCAGGCGCACGATCAGACCCACTGCCGCCATACCCCCTTGTCCTGGACGACAAGCAATCCTATAATAGCAATTAACTGCGGCACCGACTGTCAGCCTGAACGTGCCTCCACATCACCACACCAGAGTTGAACCCCTGCCCATGACAAGCGAAAAACGAATCCCGGACCCGGCAAAGGTGGCCTTTCTCCGTTCCCTGCCCACTGAAATCAAGGCCACCATCACCGGTGAGGAAGCCGACCTGTTCATGTTCAGCGATGAAATTCCGGAATCGCTGTACGAAAAGGTGAAGGACTTCCTTGTCGAGAGCGACGACTGAACGTCACCGTCCGCCCCTCTCTGCGGTCGGGGTCGTACACTTCGACTCTGGCCGCGCCATTGCCGCGAAATAAGGGACCATCCCCCCCGTCTGCCCCACGGTTTTCTCTTTCCTTCCACCGATTCCACACCCCGGTCCGGCCCCTCATTCCGGCCCGGTCACCGACAGGCAGCTGCCGCCAATGTATGGGTTTTTGTGAACGATTTAAGATTGCACAATGGTGGTTTTTGGTTTATCGTGCCCCATTCCTGCGCTGAATACTAATTCAGTGCCGCAGGTGACCGGCGATGCCCGCCAGACCTCGTTTCCGACCGCCTCGCCTCGACGGCGCCCAAGGCGGAAGACTCGGCAATACGGTGATTGCGGCGCCTTCCATTGTCCGTTTCGGCAGGTCTTCCACGCACCAGAGGCGGGGTTGGCTTTGACGGGGCGCGTTGTCATGCCCTTCGGCCGACCAACGGGTAATAATTCGGTCCGACCCCAGCGTTGTGCAAGGTTCCCCGGAGCCTTTCCGTGTCCATCTGTAACCGTTTCCGGCAGTGCGGCTGTCGGGAGACACCAACCACCGTGTAAGGAGAATGTTCTATGTCGCGAAAAATGGTCACCATTGACGGAAACCAGGCATGTACGCATGTCGCATATGCCACAAGTGAAGTCATTACAATCTATCCGATCACGCCATCGTCGCCGATGGCCGCGGAAGCAGATGCCAAGGCCAATGCCAAGCAGGAGAACATCTGGGGTTCCATCCCGGTTATCTCCCAGATGCAGTCGGAAGCAGGCGTAGCCGGCTCCATCCACGGTTCGCTGGGCGCAGGCGCGCTCTGCACCACCTTTACCGCCAGCCAGGGCCTGCTCCTGATGGTCCCCAATATGTACAAGATCGCTGGCGAGCTGATCCCCACCGTATTCCATGTCACCGCCCGCGCCATCGCCTGCCAGGGCCTGTCGATCTTCGGTGACCACGGCGACGTCATGGCCGCCCGCCAGACCGGTTGGGCCATGATCTGTTCCCAGGACGTGCAGGAAGCCCAGGACTTCGCCCTGATCTCCACCCAGGCCACCCTCGCCTCGCGCGTACCCTTCCTCCATTTCTTCGACGGCTTCCGCACCTCCCACGAGGTCATGAAGATCGAGCAGCTGACCTATGACGATATGCGCGCCATGGTCGACGAGGATCTGGTCATCGCCCACCGCGAGCGCGCCCTGACTCCGGACCGCCCCACCATCGGCGGCACCGCCCAGAATCCGGACGTCTACTTCATCGGCCGCGAGACCGTCAACAAGTACTACAACGCCCTGCCGGAAATGGTCCAGGCTACCATGGACAAGTTTGCCACCCTCACCGGCCGGCAGTATCACCTCTTTGATTACATCGGCGCACAGGATGCCACTGACGTCATCGTCATCATGGGCTCCGGCGCCCTGACCGTCGCCTCCACCGTCGAGCACCTGGTCGCCCAGGGCCGTCAGGTGGGCCTGGTGATCGTTCGCCTGTTCCGGCCGTTTGATCCCGTCGCCATGGTCAACGCCCTGCCGCCGACCGTCGAGCGCATCACCGTCCTCGACCGCACCAAGGAGCCGGGTTCCAACGGCGACCCGCTGTATCTGGATGTCCGCACCGCCGTTGCCGAGGACGCCGAGGCTAACCCGACCATGTTCACCCCGGTCATCCTCAACGGCCGCTACGGGCTGGGTTCCGCCGAGTTCACCCCGGCCATGGTCAAGGCCGTGTTCGACAACATGGAGTCGCTGGCGCCCAAGAAAAAATTCTGCGTCGGCCCCAATGACGACCTGACCTTCTCCAGCCTCAAGTACGACAAGTCCTTCAACATCGAAGGCAAGGACGTCTTCCGCGCCCTGTTCTATGGTCTGGGTTCCGACGGAACCGTCGGCGCCAACAAGAACACCATCAAGATCATCGGCGAAGAGACCGACAACTCCACCCAGGGCTACTTCGTCTACGACTCCAAGAAGTCCGGCTCCATGACCGTTTCGCATCTGCGTTTCGGCAAGAACCAGATCGTGGCCCCGTACCTGATCAACAAGGCCAACTTCATCGCCTGTCATAACCCGGCGTTCCTCAACACCTATGATATGCTGGCCAATATCGAGCCCGGCGGCACCTTCCTCCTGACCACCACTTACACCAAGGACGAGATCTGGGACCACCTGCCCGCCCTGGTGCAGAAGCAGATGATCGAGAAGAAGATCAAGTTCTACATCATCGATGCGGTCAAGCTCGGTCTGGCCCTTGGCCTCGGCGCCCGCATCAACATGATCATGCAGACCGCCTTCTTCGCGATCTCCGGCATCATCAGCAAGGACGACGCCATCAAGGCCATCAAGAAGGCCATCAAGAAGACCTACGGCATCAAGGGCGACAAGGTCGTCAACATGAACTACGGCGCGGTTGACGGCGCCATCGAGAACATCGTTGAGATCAAGATCCCGAAAAAGGTCACCGGTCACGAGATGCCGCCGATCGTCCCCGCCGACGCGCCTGATTTCGTCAAGAACATCACCGCCAAGATGATGGAAGGTCACGGCGAGGATATCAAGGTCTCCGAGTTCCCGAATGACGGGCGCTGGCCGACCGCCACCACCCAGTGGGAAAAACGCAACATCGCCGTTCAGGTTTCCCAGTGGGATCCGGAAGCCTGCATCCAGTGCGGCCGTTGTTCGCTGGTCTGCCCGCATGCCTGTATCCGCATGAAGGTTGCCACCCCCGAAGCCCTTGCAGCTGCCGGCGCCACCAAGGATTTCAAGACCTCCGACGCGGTGGGCAAGGAATTCAAGGACATGAAGTTCACCATGCAGGTTTCCACCGCCGACTGCTGCGGCTGTACCCTGTGCGTGAGCGTCTGTCCGGCCCGCAAGAAGGACAAGGACGGCAACAAGACCGAGAACCGCGCCCTGACCATGGTGATGAACACCGAAGAGCTCAAGCAGCAGTCCGCTGCCAACTGGGCGACCTTCCTGGCACTGCCCGAGGTTGACGACAGCCTGATCAACATCGGCACCATCAAGGGCAGCCAGTTCAAACGGCCGCTGTTCGAGTTCTCCGGCGCCTGCGCAGGCTGTGGTGAGACCCCGTACATCAAGCTGGTCACCCAGATGATCGGCGACCGGATGCTGGCTTCCAACGCCACCGGCTGTTCCTCGATCTACTCCGGCAACCTGCCGACCACCCCGTACTGCAAGCGCGAAGACGGCCGCGGTCCGGCCTGGTCGAACTCGCTGTTCGAGGACAACGCCGAGCATGGTCTGGGTATGCGTCAGGCCGTGGACAAGCTGGCCAGCCAGGCCGTCGAGCTGGTCGAAGTCGCCGTTAAGGAGAAGCTGGTCGACAAGAAGCTGGCCGATGCCATCCTCAAAGCCAGCCAGAAGGATCAGGCCGAGATTGAGGCACAGCGTGGCCGCGTGGCCGAACTGAAGGCCGCCCTCGCCGGCAAGAAGGACGCGGTCGCCAAACGGCTCATTCCCGTGGCCGATTACCTGGTGAAAAAGTCTGTCTGGATCATCGGCGGCGACGGCTGGGCCTATGACATCGGCTACGGCGGTGTGGATCACGTGCTTGCCTCCGGCAAGAACGTCAACATCCTGGTCATGGACACCGAGGTGTACTCCAACACCGGCGGTCAGATGTCCAAGTCCACCCCGCGCGCCGCGGTTGCCCAGTTTGCCGCTGGCGGAAAGAATGCGCCCAAGAAGAACATGGGCCTGATCTTCTCCACCTTCGGCACGGTCTATGTCGCCCGCATCTCCATCGGCGCCAACCCGCAGCAGGCCATCAAGGCCATTCAGGAGGCCGAGGCCTATGACGGTCCGTCCCTGATCATCGCTTACGCCCACTGCATCAACCACGGCATCAACATGGCCATGGGTCTGGAGCAGCAGAAGAAGGCGGTGGAATGCGGTCACTGGTCGCTGTTCCGCTACAACCCGGCGCTTGAGGCCGAGGGCAAGAACCCGATGATCATCGATTCGAAAGAACCGACCATCACCTTCGCCGATTATGCCCTCAACGAGAACCGCTACCGGATGCTGAAGCTCTCCAACCCGACCATGGCCGATCAGCTGATGGCCGAGTCGCAGAAGGATGTGGACAAGGCCTGGAAGCTGCTCAAGGGCTGGGCCAAGGCGCTCGAGACCGAATAATCGGTTTCCTCGCTGAAGTGAAAAAAAAGCCCTGCCGGTGCAAACCGGCAGGGCTTTTCTTTGTAGTAGAACCGACAGGCGATGCCACCTGCGATACGACTGTCTGCTCCGTACTTGGAGACTGAATTTTTACGAGAGAGCTAGTCGGCACCGCCCCCTCAATTCAAGGTCACTCGTTGCTGCCTGTCTTGGTCAACCGTTCCTGACGCTCTCGATCAAGTCGGTCCCGCTCGGCCTTGAGCTCCTCGTACTCCCGCTCCGCTTCCATCAGGACATCGTCCTGACGACTCTTGATCTCCGCCACCTTCTGCTGGATCTTCTCCGCCTTGATGGTCAGGCCGCCGGCACCGAACAGGGTGTTGGCCAGGTACTTGAAGGAAAAAAGCATCAGTTCGACATCGTCCTCCCGAATCTTGGCAACGGTCTCGGCCTCTATCTCATAGATGTCGAGGAAGGAGCTTTCAAAGATGAAGGTGCGGAAGGTGTCCAGGTCGGTGGAGGCCATGAAGAACATCCGTTTCGCCGCCTCGCTCAGGGTTGCCTGGAGACCAAACGACTTGCGCCGCATCACCAGGCGCAGCCACTCCTTATTCATCTCGTCGCGCAGGTCAACGCCCTGATCGGCCCGCCACTCGCGGATCGTCCAGCGCTTGGGCTCTTCGTGTCCCTTGCAGTGCGGCTCCTTGACAAGAAAGAAAAATTTATCTTCAGCGGCGTCATCAGTCCCGCCCTCGTGAAAATCAGCCATGCCCACCGGATAGTAGCGGCAGGCTGAGGGCCGGTCGGGGTAGACCGTGCAGCCCTCCGGGGTGACGAAGGGACAGCCGTTTTTCTCACCGACCAGTTTGATCTGCACACCGGGCATGTCGGTCTTTTCCAAATAGGTTGGCTCGGTGTACTCGGTGATAAACTCGTGCGCCGGCATATCAAGCCGTTTGCGCAGGGCGAGGATGTCATAGGGGGTGAGGACAATCTTGATGTTGTGGCAGCAGGCGGTGAAACAGCTGACCTTGGGGTGGCACTCGAACTGCAGCGGCGAATCAAAGGTCAGTTTCGCCGGCAGGATGTTGGACGGGTTTTTGTCGGTGGATTTAGTAAAGTCCGACTCGGGATCGAATTGTTCTTCGGCGGTCATGGATTCCTCTTGCTCGGGACGGATTGAAAGACAGACGAAACGCGGCAGCCTGAGCTGCCGGCGAAAGGATGGCATTGTACCACGCCGGTCCCTGCTGTCAAATCCTATCGAGTATTTATTTAGCATCCAAATTCAGTACATTAGCAACATCCTGTGCCATTACCGATCGGCATGGCGGCTTCCGTCCAGCTCCACCTGGTAAAAATACCTATATTGATATTGTTTTTCCTGTTCTTTCCGTGGCGGACCTGATACAAGAGAAGCATACAAACTCCTTCTTCCCGTACACGGTCATGAAACGATTCCTTGTAAGCCCTGTAGACATGAGCAAAGTCGTGACCCTAATCTACCACATGCCTGATGGTCCTACCTTTTCATTGGAAATGGCTGGACTGGAGGACACCATTGACATTGACATGGAGATGGGGGACATCTGCGACACCTCCGAGATCGACGGCGTGCTTCATTTCTTCCCCCGCGGCAACGCCTGAGCTCCGCCCTTCCCCTGCCTGGCAGACCTGGCCTGGCAGAGGAAACCTTCCCTTTTGCAACGCACCGTGCATTCCCTCATCGACACAACCATCGACGGTCACGTCCATACCCGTCTGTGCAACCACGCCCAGGGGGAAATGGAGGAATACGTCCAACAGGCGGTGACGCACGGCCTGCAGGTCATCACTTTTCTCGAGCACCTGGAAACCGGGATAAACTATCAGCCGCGCAGTTGGCTGGAACAGGAGGATTTCGACTACTACTTTGAGGAAGGCACCCGGTTGCGTCAGATCTTCAACGGCGTCATCGAGATCAGGCTGGGGGTGGAAACCGGCTACAACCCGGAGGCGGCGGTAGGTGTCCGTACTCAACTGGCCCGCTATCCATGGGATCGGATCGGCCTGTCCTGCCACTTCCACCGTCACGGCGAGGTGCATCTCAACCTGCTCAGCCGCCGCGCGGAGAGCCTGGCCAAGGTGGCGGACATCGGCGTCGACCAGGTGGTGAGCAGCTATTTCACCGCCCTCACCGAGGCCGTACAGACGATTGATTGCGACGTCCTCTGCCATCTGGACGCGGTGCTGCGCCATTTCCCTGGGCTCGAATTCACAGCCAGCCATCGGCGCCAGATCGAAACCCTGCTCGACGCCATGCAGCACAAGGGGGTGGCGCTCGAGATCAACACCTCCGGCTTTGACTACCGCGGCACACCCTTCCCGGCGCCCTGGATCATCGCCGCCGCCCTCAAACGCGCCATCCCGCTTTGCGCCGGATCGGACGCTCACCACCCCACCGAGGTCGGCCGTTATTTCGACCGGCTGCCCGAGTATCTCTCGCGCCTCACCGCCTGATCCGCAATCCCTTCAACCTTGCCGCCAGTCATGACCGACTGAACCAACCCCCATGCACGGGGTCGGCACACGCCCTCCTCGCCTAATGTACCTTGATGTACTTGCCCATGGCCTTCCGCAGCGAGGCGGCATTGAAGGGTTTGATCAGGATATCGTTGACTCCGGCCGCGGCCGCCGCCTCATGGTCCTGCACATCCCCTTGGGTGGTGACCATGATCACCGGCAGTTCCTCCTTGGCATAGAGTTTCCTGATGCCCCGGGTCAGATCGATGCCGGAGATCTCCGGCATGTTCAGGTCAGTGAGCACCATGGCCGGTTTCTCCTGGGTCAGCCACTCCAGCGCCCCTGCCGGAAACTCGAAGAGCACCGGATCAAACCCCAACTCATGCAGGGTTGCCTTATAGATATTCAGGATCATTCTTGAATCATCGACGGCACAGACCTTGGCCCGCACGCTCTTGTCCGTTTCTCCGCCGGCAATCCTGGTTGCAAAATCATCCAAGCCATGCTCCCGCAGCAGGGCGACATAGTGATTTCTGGTGTCCTGGTGGGTATGGGGCAGATAGATCAGGGCCAGATCCTGGAAATACCCCTCCTTGGCCAGGGCGAGAAAGACGTTGTCGACCTGGGCGTTGACGATGATCTTGACGATGTGCCGGGCCTCGTCGGTCTCTGCCCGAACCATGTTCTTGATGCCAGCAGCCAGTATCTCGTTGAAGTTACGATCTATAGCCCGAGCGGCGGCGGTACAGACATGGTCCTCAGCGTCGGTCAGGCCTGCGGCCAGGGTGTAGGCGCCCTTGCGCAGCGGCAGCAGCGCCAGGGCCTCGTAGGCGGCGAAACGGACATTGGCGTTTCTCGGCACCGTGTTGAGCAGGCCGCGAATGGGCATGATGGCACTCTCGTCGCCGATCTCGCCAAGCACGTTGAGGGTGTGGATGAGCAGGTCGCTATCGCCTTCCTTGAGGTTTTCGATCAGCACCGGTACCGCCTTGATGCCAATACGGACGAGTTCGTCCTTGGCGTAGATCCGCATGTGGGCGTAGTGCGAGCGCAGGGTGTCGTTGAGTTTCTCCAGCGAAACCTGATCCTGGACCTCGGCGAAGATCCCCAGGATGATCAGGTCCAGCTCGTTGTCCGTGCCCATCCGCTCAGCCAGGCGATGCATGGCCGTGTTGGTGCCGACCTGCCCGAGGGCGTGGATGGCGGCGATGATCAGGCCGCGGTCCGCAGCATAGAGATAATCGGTCAGGGTGTTGATTGACTCCGGATCGCCGAGCAGGCCCAGATTGTCGATGATCAGCCGGATGGCGTCATAGTCCCTGGTCTGGCCGAGCAGGGTGATCAAAGCCTGCGTCGCCTCCTCGAACTTGAGTTCGCCGGCAGTCTCGATCATCACCCTCTTGTCGGAGATCTCAGGGTTGGCGAGCGAAGCCAGCAGCACCTCGGGATAGGCGATCAGGTTGGAGATCAGGGTTTCGCGAATGATCGGCAAGCCGGCGGCCAGTTCGGGCTGCGAGGTAAGGAGATAGTTCAACAGGGGCACGGTGAAATGGACATCACCGCGCGACAGCTCATAGAGGAGCCGGTTCTTGGTCTTGATATCGACCGAGGCGAGATGATCCAGCACCAGCCGGGCCTTGAGCATGTCGCCGGTCTGGATGTTGGCCTGAATCTCCTCGATCATGTGTTCCGCGTTCAAATCAGCCATGCACCACTCCTTCCCTGGAAACTCAGGACCACCGCTATTAGTTGATGAACCAATTGACGCCGAGGCGACTGATCACATTCAAGCCACCACACAGTACCATGCTATCCCATTTGCCGAGATGGTCAAGAAAGACTTGGATCTCGTAGGAGCGGGTGCCGGCGTTGCAGAGGATGATATACATCTTGCCTGTGGGCAATTCGGCATATCGCCGCCGCACCTGGCCGTATTCCAGGGCGACCCAGCGCTCGGGACCGTATTTCTCCACGTAGGGCGTGGCCTCGAGCGGGTGGCGCAGATCCAGCACCGCCCAGTCCGGTTCGCTGGCCATGTTGTCCATCCAGCGCAGGAACCTGTCCAGATCAACCCTCCGCAAACGGCCGTCGCAGAGGTTCTCGGCCACGTAGGCGGCGGCGTTGATCGAGTCGATGGCCGAGGAGAACGGCGGCGCGTAGGCCATCTCCAGCACCGCAAAATCCTCGATGGTCCCACCTTGGGCGATCAGGCCGGCGGCAGCATCAACCCGGGCCGAGATGGAATCGTTCATCATGCCGAAGGCCTGCAGACCGAGAATCCGCCGCGACCTGCGGTCAAAAACCAGCTGCAGGATCACCACCGCCTGATCCGGGAAGAAATGGGCCCGGTCCGGCGGCGAGGTCAGGGCAATGTCGGCGTCGAAGCCCTCGGCAAGGGCTGCTTCATAGGTGATGCCGGTTGCGGCGATGCAGCGCTCGAAGGCCTTCATGATGAACGAGCTGCAGACGCCCTTGAACACCGACGGATGCCCGGCCATGTTGTCGGCGACGATCCGGCCCTCGCGGTTGGCAAGAGAACCAAGCGGGGCGAAGGTTTCCCGGCCGGTGACCAGGCTGGTGACGGCAATGCAGTCGCCCGCGGCGTAGATATGGGGGTCAGAGGTCTGCATCCGCTGGTTGACCTTGATGCCGCCCCAGGGCGCAACATCGAGCCCGGCATCGCGCGCCAGTTCACTGCGGGGGCGCACTCCCACCGCCATCACCACCAGGTCGGCCTCCAGGGTCCGCTTACCGGTGCGGACGCCGTAGATATGGCCCTGACCGTCGTCGAGCAGCGCCTCGGCAGACTCACCGGTATGCACCACCACGCCCTTGTCCAGCAGATGCTGTTTGAGCATGGCGGCGAAATGCCAGTCCACCAGCTTGGGCAGTAACTGGGGCTGCAACTCCAGCAGGGTGGTCTCCACCCCCCAGAGATCGGTGAAGGCCTCGGCCATTTCGATGCCGATGGCCCCGCCGCCAATTACCACCGCCCGGCTCACCTTGCCCTGGGCGATCCGGGCCTTGATCTCGATGGCCTTGTGCAGGTCGGAGATGGTGAATACCCCGTCCAGCTCCGCTCCAGGGATAGGGAGGTCAAAGGGCCGGGCACCGGTTGCCAGCATCAGCGAGTCATAGGGCAGTTCCTCGCGCGTGCCGGTGTCGAGGTGTTCCACCCGCACCGTTCTCGTCTTGCGATCAATGGCCAGCGCACGGGTACGGGTCCGCACCTGGATACCCTTGGACCCCTCGAAAAAAGCGGCGTCGCGGACCACATGGAAACTGGTGGCCCGCAACTCGCTCTCGTCGGAGACATCGCCGCTGACGTAGTAGGGTATGCCGCAACCGCCATAGGAGATGAGGCTGTCCTGATCGACCATGGTGATCTCCCAGTCCGGCTGCAGCCGTTTCAGCCGGCAGGCTGCCTTGGGGCCGGCCGCAACCGCGCCGATAATGACAATGCGTTTTTTCATGGTTGTCCTCCCGGCGGTCGTACACCGCCCTTGGTTCATGGATCAATCTCTGTGGACATAAAAGCCGGCAGCGTCCAACTGGTTTTCGCACCAGCAGCTCCCGGCTGCGGGCAGTTCGGAAATTCCGAACCTTCGGCATGCCCGGTTATTGTGTACTGGCCGCCGGCCCTGCCTCGGCCGGGGGGCTGGTTGCAGCCGGCGGCGTCCGTTTGCCGGCAGCTCGCTTGAGCTGATCTGCCAGCGACCGTTTCAGCGCCTCCGGGGCAAAACGCGGCGCATTCAGGGTTCCGGTGATCGGGATCTCGATCGCCTGCCCGGCCAGCAGGGCGAATCGTTCCTTGCCCACCAGCTGTTCCGTGACCGGCAGGCGGAGGCGGTAGTCAAGCGAACCGTCCATCCCCGTCGCTCCCTGCAGGGTCATGCGGGTATCGCCGCAACGAAGCCGTACCGGTTCGCAGGTCACCCGGCCGTCACGGCCTTGGCAGCTGATCGCGCCGGGTTCAATGCGCAGGGCCTTGGGATCGAGTCCGAAGAGAATCAACGGTTCAACCAGGGTTTTGGCTGGATGAAACAGGGTCTCGTCAATGGTGATGACAGCGGCAAACACCGGCTGCCTCGCCTTGCCTTTGGGGAATTTCCAGACAAACCGCTCCAGGTCGAGATCAACCGAACCCTCGGCCCGGGCCAGCGCCCCGAACAGCGGATGGATACGCGAGAGCAACCCGCTGCCCAGCGGCGACTGCACGTCAACCCCTTTGAACATCCGGGTGGTGTCCGGGAGGCGCAGTTCCGGAATGGACGCGGCAAAATGCCATTGTGGCTTGAGCGTCAGCCGGCCGCCATACAGTTCGCTCTCCAGGACCGTCCCGACCCTGCCTTTGCCCAACTCCACGGGAACGTCCAAACCGCGCAGGAGAATGCCCCGGAACTGCACCGTATCCAGGTGCAGATTGGCGGTCAGGGTAGCCTGTTTCAGGTCGAGCGGCGCTTTCAACGGCAGGGACATCCGGAAATCCGCCGGGTTCCGGCCGGTCAGAGTCACCGGTTGACCGACCGCGGCCGTCATCCGCTCGGCCAGGAGACCAAGGTTCGGGGTCAAGACGCCGCCGAGTTCCAGCATGGGCAGCGCACCACCCCTGATCTCGCCCTTGCCTTCGGCCCGCACCGGGGTTGTCAACAGGGAAAAGGAGGCTATGGTAACATTGCCGTCGCCCCGGAGATCGCCATCCAGGGTGGTGTTGAGCTGCAACTGCTTGCTGGCCAATACCTTGGCACCGGCCCGGCTCCATTCGGCCCCGTCCTGGTGCAGGTCGAGATCAAGCCGCTGCGACCGCTCACCCGTAGAGGCAAGGGTCAACAGCGACCGCACCGTGCCCTTAGCGGTCAGATCACGTGGGATCAGGTCCGCGGCGGCAAACAGGGCAGCCAGCGCGCTGGCCTGCCCTTCGGTGATGATTTCAGCCTCGG
>JBGSPP010000262.1:0-2260 GCA_041738515.1 Desulfobulbus sp. | reverse complement strand
ACCTTGACCTCTCCCTGCACCTGCATGATACCCGAGGCCTGGGTTTGGTCAACCTTCTGGCCGGATACGAGGCCGGGGTGCGCCTCTTCGACGTGGCCGTTGGCGGCCTGGGCGGCTGTCCCTTTCTTGCGGGCGCTGCCGGAAATGTCGCCGCCGAGGACGCGGTCCACCTCTTCCACACCATGGGTATCGACTGCGGTATCGACCTGGCCCTGCTCTGCCAGGTGGTCCGTCTCTACGAAAGCCTGCTCGCCCGTCCCCTGCCCGGCCGGATAGCCCGGGTGCTGACAGTGCCCGGCGCCTGACCGGCCCACAGATACCTGTTGCCAAACTATCAAGAAAACGCTAGTTGATACGGCAACATCCCCCGGCGGCAGATCCGGCGAGGCAGGCTTCGGGCATGGCTCGTTGCCGCTCCGGTCGCTGCAGGCCGGAACATCCACCCATTCGCATCAGGGAGGCCCACATGCGTATTCGTGCACTCTTCATGACCCTGGCCACGTGTCTCGCCTGCTCCACCGGCGCCGCCTTTGCCGCCACCACCGTCAATATCGGCGTGGTGGTCAACCCGACCTTTGTCCATGTCCAGGCGGCGAACTGGTTCAAGGCGGAGGTGGAACAGAAGCTGCCGGGAAAATATGACATCGTGGTTCATCATTCCGGCGCACTTGGCAGCGAAACCCAGGTGCTGCAGCAGGTTCAGCTGGGCACAACCCAAATGATGGTCTGCACCACCGGACCGATCGAGGCCTTTGTTCCGGAAATCAAAGCCCTGGAAATGCCCTTCCTCTTTCCTTCCAACCAGGCCGCCGACACCGTTCTCGACGGGCCGATCGGCCAGGACCTGACCGCACGGCTGGCGGCCAAGGGTTTCACCGTCCTCCATTTTTTCGATAATGGCTTCCGCAACGTCACCAACGCCAAGAAGGCGGTGAAATCGCCCCAGGATCTGGCCGGCATGAAGATCCGCACCATGGAGGCCCCCACCCATCTCGCCATCTGGCGGGCCATAGGCGCCAACCCCACCCCCATGGCCTGGCCGATTTTCACTGCCCTCCAGCAGGGCGTCATCGACGGTCAGGAAAATCCGATCGCCGTCATCCACGCCGCCAAGCTGACCGAAGCCGGCCAAAAATACCTGACCCTCTCCCGCCACGTCTACTCGGCCCTGGTCCTTCTCGGCAACAAGGGGTTCATGGACGGGCTGCCAGCAGCGGATCGGCAGATCTTCATGGAAGCCGCCCGCAACGCCTCACTCAAGGGACGGGCCTTTATCCGCGACAACGAGGCCAAGCAGCTGCAGGAACTGAAGGAGGCCGGCATGCAGGTTGAAGAACAGCCGGACGTCGCCGCCTTCCAGGCCGCCACCGCCCCGGTGCTGGAGGGCCTGAGCGGCGAGGCCCGGGAGATTGTCACCAAAATCAGGCAGGCGGTGCGGTGATCGGCGGCAAACGCCAACCCGAGGCCGCTGATCCACCTCTCATCGAGCGGATCAGCGGCCGGGTCAACTCCCTGATGGAGCGGCTGCTGGTATTGACCGGCGCTGCCATCTGCCTCATTCTCTTTGCCCAGGTCCTCTCCCGCTATCTCGGCTCGTCGCTGGGCTGGTCGGAGGAGGTGAGCCGCCATCTCCTGGTCGCCATCACCTTCCTCGGCAGCACCGCCGCCTACAAGCGGGCCAATTTCATCGGCCTGCGCGGCATCGGTCAATGGTTCGGGCCTGGTTGGGAACGGATCATCCTGGTGATGCTGCAACTGCTCACCCTGACCTGTTTCGCCCTGCTCTCCTGGTTTGGCCTGCTGTACAGCCTGCAGGCCTGGCACCACAACACCGCCTCCCTGCAGATTCCGATGGCCATTCCCTTCGCGGTTATTCCGCTCGCTACCGCCATCCTCGCCCTGCACTGCGCCGCGGACATCTTCCGCACCCTGAAGGGCAGGCAGGCATGACCGTCGTCCTGCTCTTCACCCTGCTGTTTCTCCTGATCGCCCTCGGGATGCCGATCGCCCTGGCCATTGGCATCCCGGCCATCGGCCTGATCCTGACCCCGGGCGTCTTACCGGCCTCCGTGTCCTTTGCCGCCCTTGGCCAGACCATCATCCAACTGCTCTTCGCCGGGGTCGATTCCTTTGATTTGCTGGCTGTGCCACTCTTCATGCTGGCCGGAGCGATCATGGAATCCGGGGGCATCTCCAGGCGGATCATCGACTTTTCCGACAGCCTGGTCGGGTGGATGCCGGGCGGGCTGGCCTGCGCCAG
>JBGSPP010000217.1:0-5738 GCA_041738515.1 Desulfobulbus sp. | reverse complement strand
GGCGGATGCGGTCGCCGGACCCGCCTGGCGGCGGATGGTCGGCCTGCTGCCGGCTGAGAGCGGCTGGTGGTTGGAACTGGTCGGCGATCATTTCCCTGACCCTGACGCCGTCGATGCGGGCCTGCTTGCAGCCATTGGCTTCACCCCCGCGGTGATGCAGTGGCAGGTGAGCCGGCTCTCCACCGGCGAGAAGCAGCGGCTGGCCATTGCCCGCCTGCTGGACAACGGACCGCGATGCCTGCTCCTGGACGAGCCCACGGCCAGCCTGGACCAGTGCATGGTGGCCCAGATCGAGGAGTTGCTGCTTGCCTGGGGCAGGACAAATCGGGCGCCCATCCTCTGGGTCAGCCACGATCCGGCCCAGTTGGGGCGGGTCAGTGGACGGCGGTTTCTCATGGAGACCGGCGGTCAACTGGTGGATATGGGGGCCTTCAACCATGAACGTTGAACCGCTCTCGCCCCTGGATCTCGGCCTGGCCGCGGTCCTGCTTGTGCTGCTCGGCCTGCTCAGCTTCCGCCTGCGACTGGGCCTGGGCCGGCAGCTGGCCATCGCCGCCGCCCGGACCACGGTCCAACTGCTGCTCATCGGCCATGTTCTGCGGCTGCTGTTTGCCCATTCACACGTCGGATTTGTCCTGCTCATCTCGCTGGTGATGCTGGCCGCAGCCGGTCGCGAGGTGACGGTGCGGCAGCGGAGGCAGCTTCGGGGCGTCCACCGCTGGCTGATCGGTACGGGTTCAATGTTTCTCTCCTCGTTCACCGTCACCCTGCTGGCGCTCACCGTGATCATCGGCCGCGAGCCCTGGTACACGCCACAGTACGCAATACCGCTCCTGGGCATGCTGCTGGGCAACACTATGAGCGGTGTGGCCCTGGCCATGGACCGGATGACCGAGACCCTGTGGCAGCAGCGGGCTATCATTGAGCAACGACTGCTGCTGGGTCAGACCGCGAGCCAGGCCGTAGCCGACATCCGCCGCCAGGCCATCCGTTCCGGTATGATGCCGGTGCTCAACTCCATGGCCACCGCCGGCCTGGTCAGCCTGCCGGGGATGATGACCGGCCAGATTCTGGGCGGCTCCAGCCCCCTGGACGCGGTCCATTACCAGATCCTGATCATGTTTCTGATCAGCGCCGGCACCGGCTTTGGCAGCATCGCCGCCGTTCGCTGGGTCGAGGGTCGCCTGTTCGACTGTCGCCACCGTCTGCGTCTGGACAACCTGCATCCGGCGCGCCCGGATGCGTGAGTTCGGCACGCCGCCCCATCCGCTGCCGTGCCACGCACTCGCCGCAACCATGCATCACCCAGGAGTGCGCCCCCATGGCCCTGATCCAGGAACTCAAACACCGCTTTCCTCCGCTCATCCTGCTGCTGGCCCTGCTGTCGGCCTTCCCGCCGCTGGCCACCGACATGTACCTACCGGCCTTGCCCATGCTGCAGCGGGAGTGGGGCGCCTCGCTGGTGACGGTCAACCTGACCCTGGTCGCCTTTTTCATTACCTACTGCATCTTTCTGCTGATCTACGGGCCGCTCTCGGACCGGTACGGCCGCCGGCCGCCGCTGCTGGCCGGAGTGTCGGTATTCATCTGCGCCTGCTTCTTCTGCGCCCTGGCGCACAACGCCTCCATGATGATCGCCGGCCGCATCCTCCAGGGTGCGGGCGCGGCCGCCTCCTCGGCCATTGTCTTTGCCGTATGCAAGGATCTGTTCACCGGCCGGCAGCGGCAGCGGGTGTTCATCCAGATCGGGGTGATCGTCAGCGTGGCGCCGATGATCGCCCCGATCATCGGCGGCTGGATCATCACCCTGCTCAACTGGCGCTGGATTTTTCTCATGCAGGCGGCCCTGGCCGTGATTGCCCTGACGGGCGTGCTGCGCATGACCGAATCACACCGGCCGGCCGACCCGCCAGGGCTTGCCGAGGTGGCCGGCAGCTATCTGCGCCTGCTGGCCAATCATCGCTACCTCTGGTTGCTGCTGACCCTGTCGCTCACCTGCATCCCGGTCTTTGCCTTCATCGGCGGCTCGGCTGACCTGTACATCACCCGGATGGGGTATTCCGAGCAACAGTTCAGCCTCTTTTTCGGCTTCAACGCCATGGCTTTTGCCTTTGCCCCGCTGACCTTCTCCCGTCTGGCGCGGCGTTACGCCACCATCACCCTGATGCCCCTGGGCTTCGCCGGCATCATCATTGCCTCGGGGCTCCTGCTCTGCCCCTGGCTGCCCCTGCCCTGGCGGCTGACCCTGCCCATGTTCCTCTTGACCTTTTCCTTCTCCTTCTGCCGGCCGGCGGGCAACAACCTGATCCTCGAACAGGTTGATCGCGATGTTGGTGCGGCCTCGTCGCTGATGGTCTTTTTTTATTTTTTCACCGGCGCGCTCGCCATGTGGTTCTTCTCGCTCGACTGGGGCAACAAGCTGGTCGCGCTGGGGCTGATGGGACTGCTCCCGGCGGGCTGCACCATGGCCTGCTGGCTGGTGATTCGCAAGCGGCTCAGACCGGTGGGCTCGGGCAGGGTGGGGGAGGACTGAGGGAGGGGTGCGGCGGCCGGATCAGGATTCGCCGATGAACATCTGGGAGGTCAGATCCCAGCAGGTGACGATGCCGTTGCGCCATTTGGCCAGCTGCACGTTGCCGTCCTGGGAGACGACGATGGCCAGGACGTTGTGCAGAAGGTTGCAGAGATGGTAGACCGAGCGGTGGCGGGAGCCGTAACCCTCGATCTTGGCCAGGGTCACCATGGTGCCCTCGGTGTCGTCGGCGATGGCCACCTCGGTGAGTTTGTCCAGCGAACCGACGATCATGCCGCCAAAGCCGATGGGGCCGCGGGGACAGAGCACCACCGCCCCGTCCACCGAGGACAGGTTGGCAATGAACTGGGCGTGTTCGTAGAGCGCCTCCTCCAGGTCGTAGACCGCCGATTCGTGGCGGAGACCGACATAATCCCGCCAGGTGATCACCCGGTCCTCGTTGTTGGCGTCGCCGAGCGCCGTGGTCGCGAGGCGGATGGTGCGGACGATCAACTGCCGCTGCCGCTGGATCGCATCGTCATTCTGGAATCGGTATTTGAGCAGGATGAGCGGGTTTTCCGCCAGGTTTTCCGTCGGGTTATCCTCGGGGTAAATGATGAAGGTGCCGCCGTGCCGGCCCATGCGGGTGACGCTTAATATCCGCTTGAGGAGTTGAAACTGGAGGTTCTTGATGAATTCGTCCCCGATTCTGGCCACCGGGTGGAGCACACTGGACCGGAACAGTTCGTGCTGCGCCAGCAGCGCCTGATGACTGGTGGAGAACAGGTTGGCCATCCACCTGGACTGGAAGACGTTGGCCGCGGAGTCGAGCAGCCGGCCACCGTTCATGGTGGCGATGATGGCCAGCCCCTTGCAGATGGTCAGCATCCCCGGTCCGGTGACATGGACGACAAAAGCCGGAGGCAGGCGGTTGGTTTTCTTGTTGCCGCCGCGTTCCTCCTGCAGCCAGCGAATGCCCGAGTTGACCAGGCCCCAGATCTGGAACCCCTTTTCCGGATGGCGCTCGATGCCGATCAGCGAACGCTCGAAATCCACCGCCGGTGACAGGCGGCGCAGCTCATACTCGTTGAAGGGCCTGGGGGTGGCGAACAGCAGGCGGAGAAATCCCTTGGGCGGCCCCTGATCGGGCGGAAAGAGGCTCGGCGGCGCCAGGATAAGTCGCAGGGTAACGGCCCGGTCCTCCTCCCGCATCATGCTGACCTGATAGCAGGTGGAGATCAGCTGCACCAGCCCGTTCTTGCCCGGCAGTACGCAGGCCAGGGCCTCGGGCGAGGCGTCCTGGGCAGGAGGCGGACCCCACCGTTGTTCGATGAGGGCGGCGAGTTCGTTGGGGTAGACGTGCATGGGCCGTGTCGGGAAGGGGTGTGGTTGGCGCACTATACCGTGGGAACCCGATCGTGCAAACCCTGGAATGCAGGATTGTACGTTCCTTGCAAGGCTGCTGGGGGCAAGCAGCCGGCCGGCGCTGAAAATGATTGTCTTTGGCAGGGTTTTGCGGTAACAGGGAGCCTCGCCATTCGCGCCGGTTCACGCTCTGACGACGCCTTTTCTCCCGTTCTTTTGTGGTACACAACGACATGAACAGCCAAGTACGAGAAACCCTGGCGGATGTGCGCATCCCCATGGTCCAGGTCCCTCCCCATCCCCTCCGGCCGGTGTTGTCCGACCGGGACAAAGCCGCCCTCAAGGATCGCATCAGGGAACTGCTGCGACAGAAGGACGCGGTTCTGGTGGCCCATTACTACACCGATGGCGACCTGCAGGATCTGGCCGAGGAGACCGGTGGCTGCGTCGCCGACTCGCTGGAGATGGCCCGCTTCGGCACCGTCCACCCGGCACGGACCCTGGTGGTGGCCGGAGTGCGGTTCATGGGTGAAACCTCCAAGATCCTCAACAACGAAAAACGGGTGCTCATGCCCGATCTGGGCGCGACCTGCTCGCTCGACGAGGGCTGTCCGGCCGACCTGTTTGCCGCCTTCTGTGATCGTCACCCCAATCACACGGTGGTGGTCTACGCCAACACCAGCGCTGAGGTCAAGGCCCGCGCCCACTGGGTGGTGACCTCGGGCATCGCTCTGCCCATTGTCACGTATCTGGCCGAGCGGGGGGAGAAGATCCTCTGGGGGCCGGACCGGCATCTGGGCCGCTACGTGCAGAGCCTGACCGGGGTGGAGATGATCCTCTGGCCCGGCTCCTGCGTGGTCCACGAGGAGTTCAAAGCCGAAGCCCTGGTCCGGCTGCGGCGGGAGCATCCCCAGGCGGCGGTGCTGGTCCATCCCGAATCGCCCAAAGAAGTGGTTGATCAGGCCGACGTGGTCGGCTCCACCACCGCCCTGATCGAGGCAGTGCGGACCCTGCCCAACCCGGAGTTCATTGTCGCCACCGATGCCGGCATCTTCAACAAGATGCGCCAACTGGCCCCGGGCAAGATCCTGCTCGGCGCACCGACCGCGGGCGAGGGGGCTACCTGCGAGAGTTGCGCCCGCTGCCCCTGGATGGAGATGAACACCCTGGAGAAACTGGCGCGGGTGCTTGAGACTGGAGAAAACGAGATCCAGGTGGCGCCGGACCTGGCAACCAGGGCCCGGGTCCCGATCCAGCGGATGCTCGATTTCGCGGCGGCGATGAAAAGGAAGTAAACGGAATCGGCTCAGGGGCCGACGGTCTCGCGGAAGGGGCGGAAACGTCCGCTGCGCAGGTCAAGGCCTTGGAGCAGGATTTCGCTGTCGGTGTAGAGGGTGGCGATCAGGCTGGTCAGGTTGCGGTTGATGAGCAGGCGGAGGGCTACGCCGGGCAGGGTCAGCATCTCGTAGTCGGTGTCGGCGTCGCCGGCGATGAGCAGCGGTGTCCGTTTGACGAAACGCTCGATGATCTCCACCTTGCCCTGGCGGTAGGTGACCGGATAGCCTTCGGGATCAGCGGTGGTCAGGCGGCCCGCACCGTCCAGGCCGACGCGGATGCCAAAGACATGGTCCTCGGCCACGGGAAAGCCCAGCAGCCGCACCGCCTCCTGCACCACCCACTCGGTGCTCGCCGAAATCACGGTGCAGTCGATGCCCCGGTCGCCCAGGGTGTGCATCAGCTGCCGCATCTCCGCATGCACCTGCAGCCCGGTGGGCAGGCCAGCCTCGATAGAACCCACGGGCGCGGGGGCCTCGGTCCTCAGCCGTTCCTCGGCAAGCGGCTCGGTCTGGGCCGCGGTCAG
>JBGSPP010000198.1:0-2229 GCA_041738515.1 Desulfobulbus sp. | reverse complement strand
TCTAGGCAGATCACCGGTCGGCTCGGATCGCGCAGTTCCTGTGCCGCTCTGACCCCGACCGCAGTGTGCGGGTCGAGCAGGTAGCCGTGCTGGCGGTGGAACTCGCCGATGGTTTCGATGGTCTCGGCCTCGGAGACGGAGCAGGACAGCATGTCCCTGGCCACCCGCTCGCGGAAGGCGGAGAGGTCAAGCCTGCCGGTGGCGGCAAAACCTTCCATGTCCCGCCGCACCCGGGCACCGTCCTCGTCGTGCAGGTAATAGAGGTAGCGCTCGAAGTTGGAGGCGATCTGGATATCCATGGACGGGCTGCTGGTGGCGATGACCTGGCCGCGCGAATAGTCACCCTGGTTGACGAAGCGGGTCAACAGATCGTTGGCGTTGGTGGCCAGGATCAATCGGTGGATGCAGCCTTCGGGCAGGAGCCTGCGGGCGACGTAGCCGGCGAAGATGTCGCCGAAGTTGCCGGTGGGCACGGAAAAATCGACGCTGTCGTGGCCGAGTTTGCGCAGCTTGAGCAAGGCAAAGACATAATACACCACCTGGGCAAGCACCCGCGCCCAGTTGATCGAGTTGACCGCGCCCAGGCGGTAGCGGTCGCGGAATTCGAGGTCGCCAAAGATCTCCTTGACGATGCTCTGGGCGTCGTCGAAGGTGCCGCGCACGGCGATGTTGAACACATTGGGATCGAGCACCGTGGTCATCTGCAGGGCCTGGATGGGACTGGTGCGGCCGTGCGGGTGGAGGATGAAAATATTGATGCCAGCCTTGCCGCGTACCCCGGCGATGGCGGCGCTACCGGTGTCGCCCGAGGTGGCGCCGAGGATGTTCATGAAGCCGCCGGTGCGGGCGAGCACATACGCAAACAGGTTGCCCAGCAGCTGCAGGGCCACGTCCTTGAAGGCCAGGGTCGGCCCGTGGAACAACTCCAGTATGTAGAGGTCGCCCTGCCTGCACACCGGCGTCACCTGCGGGTGGGCGAAGCTGGCATAGGAGCGCTCGATCAGATCTTCCAGGTCATGGGTTGGGATGTCGTCGATGAACAGCGACAGGACCTCGCGGGCCAGGTACTGGTACGGCAGATGCAGCCAGCGGTCGAGCGCCTCGGTATCCACCCTCGGCAGGGTCTCGGGCAGCAGCAGGCCGCCGTCCCGGGCCAGGCCCATCATTACCGCATCCTGAAACCGTAGGGGCGCGATCCCGCCCCGGGTGCTGATATAACGCATGAGCGTTGATCCTTTGAATAGTCTTATCGCAAACGCCTCGCCCCTGGCTTGGCGTGATTTTTTTAAGACGAGGCGCCGAAAGATGAGCTGTCCAGCAAGCTCTCCCCTTCCATCGCCGCGGGAATGGGCAGCCCCATCAGGGTCATGATGGTCGGGGCGATGTCTTTGAGTGCGCCTCCGGTGCGCAGGCTTTTCCCCTTATAGGCGTCGGCCACGAGGATAAAGGGCACCGGGTTAAGGGTGTGGGCGGTGTGCGGCTCGCCGGTCTCGGGATCCACCATCTGTTCAGCGTTGCCGTGGTCGGCGGTGATCAGCATCACCCCGCCGCGCTCGCGAAAATAGGCCTCAATGCGGCCGACGCATCGGTCCACGGTCTCGCAGGCGGCAACCGCCGCGGCCATTACCCCGGTGTGGCCAACCATGTCGCCGTTGGCGAAGTTGAGGATCACCAGGTCGTAGGGCGCGCCCGCGGCCTCACGCTCGGCCAGAGCCCGCAGCAGGGTGTCGGTCACCTCCACGGCGCTCATCTCCGGCTTGAGATCGTAGGTGGCCACCTCGCGCGGCGAATTGATCAGCAACCGGTCCTCGCCCGCATAGGGGGTCTCGTTGCCGCCATTGAAGAAGTAGGTGACGTGGGCGTATTTTTCCGTCTCGGCGATGCGCAGCTGCCGCCGGCCAGCCCGACTGACTTCCTCGCCGAGGATATGAGTCAGGGACACCGGTGGAAAGGCCATCGGGAAGGTAAAATCGGCCTCGTATTCGGTCATGGTCGCCAGCTGCAGCAGGAGCGGACGGTTGCCGACATCGAAGCCAGTAAATCCGGCATCGCCGAAGGCGTGGCAGAGCTCGCGCACCCGGTCTGCGCGGAAGTTGAAAAACAGCACCGCGTCGCCATTCGCGATCCGGCCCACTGGCCCGCCAGCCCCATCGACCAGCACAGTCGGGGCGATGAACTCATCGGTCTCGCCGCGTCCGTAGGCTGCCTGCACACAGGCCACCGCATCCA
>JBGSPP010000189.1:0-5629 GCA_041738515.1 Desulfobulbus sp. | reverse complement strand
AACGAACTGAGCCACTTCTCAGTTTCCACTGTAGGGCTTGTTCAAATTCCCGAAGCGACTTCTGCCAGAGCTTCCCGCACCTTGGCAGCCAAGCTGATTCGGGAAAAGGGCTTCTGCATGAAGTGCACACCCTCGTCGAGCACACCGTGGTGTTCAATGACATTGGCGGTGTAGCCGGACATGAACAAACGTTTGAGATCGGGACGCATTGACAGCAACTTTCCGGTCAGTTCGCGGCCGTTCATTTCGGGCATGACCACGTCGGTCATCACCAGGTCGATTCTACCGACATATTCCCTGGCCAAACGGATGGCTTCTCCCGGAGTTCCGGCGGGGAGAACGGTGTAGCCCAACCGTTCGAGCATGGCCACGGTCATGTCGAGGATCATCGGCTCGTCTTCCACCAGCAGGATCGTTTCAAGACCTGTCGCAGCGGGCTTGGTCGTCTCTATCTTTGCCGCCCGGTCCGCTTTGACCGCATAGCGCGGCAGATAGATATTAAAGGTGGTCCCCTGGCCCGGCTCGCTGTAGACATTGACGAAGCCGTGGTTCTGTTTAACGATACCATAGACCATGGCCAGCCCCAGTCCGGTGCCCTTTCCCATCTCTTTCGTGGTGAAAAAGGGTTCGAACAGGTGGGCAAGCGTGTCGCGATCCATACCGCTGCCGTTGTCGCTCACTGCCAGCAGCACATACTCGCCGGCAAGAAAACCGGAGTGCTGGGCGCAGTAGGCGGCGTCAAAAGTCACGTTGCTTGTTTCTATGGTGACCTTGCCCGTTCCCTTAATGGCGTCGCGGGCATTGACGCAGAGATTGGCCAGCACCTGATCGATCTGCGAAGGGTCCATCTTGACCGGCGCCAGGTGCTCGCCCGGCAACCAGGCCAGGTCGATATCCTCACCGATCAGCCGACGCAGCATGGTGAGCATGCCGGTCACGGTGGCGTTGAGATCGAGCACCTTTGGCGCCACAGTCTGCTTGCGGGCAAAGGCTAATAACTGCCTCGTCAGGTCGGCCGAACGCTGTGCAGCCTGCTGGATACCATGCAAGGCCGCGGCCATCGATTGATCGTCTTCCAGCTGTTCCAGCAAGATCTCCGAATAGCCGAGTATCACACCGAGCATGTTGTTGAAATCATGTGCAACGCCCCCGGCCAGCCGACCGACCGATTCCATTTTATGGGCCTGGAGCAGTTGTTCTTCCAGGGCCTTACGATCGCTGATATCCAGATTGACGACTATGGCCCCATCGACCTGGCCGCTGTCGTCCAGGAGCGGCGAGGTGTAGTTGAGGATGGTCTTGCGCTTGCCGTCAAAGGATTCGATCTCCAGCAATTCATCGACAATGGTGGCCCCGGTGCGAATGGTTCTGGTCAGCGCCCACTCGTCGGGCTGGACCGGTTCACGCGACGGCAGGCGCCAGGCCTTGAAAACACCGTATTCCGATATCGGAACCTTCGGCTCCGCGCCCCATATCTTCACGCCCATGGGGTTGCCGCGGAGCAGGGTGCCGTGTTTATCGGCAAACCACAAGCCGATGGGGAGAATTTCAAAGATCTTTTGTAGTAGTTGTTCGCGCCGGCGCAGTTCTTCTTCCGCCCTTACCTGTTCGGTAATGAGCTCGGTATAGACGATGATGCCGCCGATTGTTCCGTCGGCTTGGTGCCAGGGGCGACACTCCCAGCGTGTCCAATCGATAAGGCCGTCAGCGCGAGCGTAGGCGTCGCGGTCGCTGCGCAGGATCTTTCCCGCCAGGGCCTGTTGATGGACATCCCGCCATTGCTGGGGCAGGTCAGGAAAGATGGCGTAGTGATGGGCGCCAATGATCTCTTCACTCGGCAGGTTGTACTCTTCGAGAAAGCGCTGACTGACATAAATAAACCGCAATTCGCGATCGAACACGGCCACGGCGCCGTTGGTGTGCTCGATGATGTAGCGCAGCAATTGGTGGGAGTGGTTGAGCTCCAATTCCGCCCGCTTACGTTCGCTGATGTCAGTGGCGATGCTGAGCACGGCCTTCTGCCCGTCCCATTCGATCGCCTTGGCCAGCACCTCAAGGGGAAAGGACGAGCCGTCCTTGCGAAAGTGGGCGGTCTCAAAACGTGCCTCACCCTCCTCGGCGATGGCGCGAAACCGTGCAGGAAGCGTGGCTTTGTATTCGGGAACGTCCAGGTCTCGCAGGTTGATGGCGAGGAAATCGGCTTCGCTGTCGTAACCGTGAAGGGCGGCCGTCATCTGGTTGGCGTAAAGAAAACCGCCATCAGTGTTGTGAATGGAGATCGATGCGGGCGCGGCGTCGAGCATCTGTCCGAGAAGGCCGAGTTGTTCTTCCCGCTGCTTGCGGTCGGTCAGGTCGCGGCAGAAGCAGACAAAGCGCCCTCCCCCCTCGTTCATCCAGGTCGTCGAGATTTCAACCGGCAGCAGCCTGCCGTCCTTGCGGCGGTGACGGGTCTCAAATAGCTCTGATCCGTTGGCAATGATGCGTCGCACGCGGGCAGCGATTTCGGCCGGTGTATCCTCAATGTCCAGGTCACCTATCTGCCTTCCGAGCAACTCGTCGCGGCTGTAACCCGACATGGCGAGATAGGCGTCATTGACTTCAATGAACGTGCCCTGGGCATCAAGCACCCAGAAGCCGTCCGCAGATGTCTGCAGGATGGTCTGCAGGTAGCGCTCGCGGATTTGAACAGCTTCCTCGGCTCGCCTGCGTTCGCTGACGTCGCGGGCAATGCCCAGATACCCGGTCACGTTGCCGTTATGGTCGCGCAGCGGCGAGCCGTTGGAAATATGCCACCGCCAGGATCCATCGGCATGACGAACACGATACTCGACGCTGTGCTGCTTCTCACCGGTGGTCAACACTGTGTGGAGAAAATCGCGGCACAGGTGGACGTCGTGGGGATGTACATAGTGGGCAAAGGAGCGACCTATGGCCGCCTCCACCGGTTCTCCCATGGCCTCAATCCATTTGGGAGAAACATAGGTGAATATTCCTTCGGGGGTGACGGCATAAACGATATCGTTGGCGTTTTCGACAAACGAGCGGAATCGTTGTTCACTCTGACGGAGCGCCTCTTCGGCCTGCCTTTGCTCGGTGACATCCTGCAGCGAACCGGCCAGGGAGTGGATGCGTCCGTCGGCGTCTCTTTTTACCCGGCCGTGCGCCAGGCAATGGCGGACCTGGCCATCAGCGCGGATGGCGCGCAGTTCAAGGGTGTACGGCGTGCCTGACTGCAGGCATGCCTCGACCGCCTGCCGCAGCCTGGCCATGTCCTCGGAGACGTACAGCGTCTCCTGTTCGATGAAGGACGGTGCGCCCTCGGCCGGATTGCGCTGGAATATGCGAAACAGTTCCTCCGACCACCGCACCTGGTCATCAATCACATTCCACTCCCAACTGCCGACATGGGCAATACCCTCGGTGCGGGCGAGCATAACCTGGCTTTCGCGCAGATGGTTCGCGGCCTCGATTTTGTGCAGACCGAATGCCAGGTCGGCGGCGATTTCAGCAAAGAGGGCCTGCTCTTCTTCATCGAAGGCGTAGGTTGCGGGAACGGAAACCGAAAGAATGCCGTAGGTTGTGCCACCATGGCGCAGACAGCGGCTCAATCCTGCGCGTCCGCCGTATTCACTGGCAAGGGGGCAGTTTGGACACTCGGACTGCGGGTTTTGGACAACAATAACATGGTCGGTTGCGAGGGCTCGTCGCATGCATTGGGAGTATTCCCCTGCCGCCAGAAGGTGGCGCAGGGTGATGAAGCTGCCGTCGAAACCAGATGAGGCGGTCGCGGCAATATGTTCGCCCGTGGCACTGACCAGGGCAACCCAGGCATTGAGATAGCCCATGGTTTCAGTCAGATGGATGCAGGCCTGCTCAATCAGTCGCAGGGGTTCGTCTTCGGACACAATCAGCTGATTGATTCTGCGGGTCGCCAGCAGCACTTGTTTGACATGATCGGCATGCGCCTCGGCCGCGGCTAGGCGGACCACCAAGGGGCCGCGTGTGCCGTCGATCGTATCGACCCTGCCGTCGCGCAAGGCTTGGAGCTCGGCTTCGGCCGCGGCGAGCCGTTGTTTGAGCTCATCAAAGGTGGGAGTGTATTCGCTGGTCATCGTTGCATTGTGTTTGAGGAGGGCAGTGAACATCTAGTGCACAGAAAGCGGCAGGGGCCCGGGGTCTCGCGTCTGCCGCAGATCAATTTTGTGGTATAGTACCGGATCGTTTGCCAGGGTCAAGGGAAGGCGACAGCCTCCAGCAGAATTAATACTTGTGGGGTAATCGTTGCCGGACAAGCCTAATGGCAACTTTACATGGCCCTTCTTCCTTTGGGCTTTCATTCGCATGCGTCTGACAAATCAAGAGACGGTCCGGGATCGCCCCTTGTGCAGGATGCGCAGATAGAACCCGGTTGTTATTCGATACGGTTCAAGATAGTCTTTGTTTTTAACATCACCGAGTCGCGATGACTGCAGGAGGGACTGCGGGTGAACACAGAACGGGTGCGGATAACGCTCAGCGTTAACCCCATTTCTGGTTTCAATCAGGACTTGGACCTTTGCTGCACTTGGATTCAGCCCCCTCAACCCTGGATTTGCAATGTATCCGATCATCGGCAAGACCGACACCGACCTTCTTCCGAAACAGGAGGCCGCCGTACAGACAGCAATTAAGCAACATGTGCTGGCAAGCGAACACGGCCTGCGGCAAAATGTCCGGGCCACTATTGCCGGCAAAATCTTTGGGTATGACCTGACCACCGAACCGCTGCGGGGTGCTGCTGGCGCCGTGGTCGGGATCACCAGCACCACTCTTGATGTCGCAGGACATCAACGCGGAGGGGAATGTCTATGAGCGACAAGCCGCAATACTCCGGGCAGAAGCCCACCGACGCGGCGACGCTGAGAAACAGGGCCGAGGAACAAATCCGGTCTGTTGAGTCGACTTCCCTGTCCCCGCAACCCCCTGAAACAATCCAGCAGATGCTCCATGAACTGCGGGTGCACCAGATTGAACTGGAGATGCAGAACGAGGAACTGCGTTCGGCCCAGGCCCGGATCGAAGCCGAGCGGGCGCGCTATTTCGACCTGTATGACCTGGCCCCGGTAGGGTACTGCACCTTGTCTGAGCTGGGGTTGATCCTGGAAGCCAACCTCACCGCCACAACTCTTCTGAATACGGCCCGCGGCGCGCTGATCAAGCAGCCGATATCCCGCTTCATCCTCAAAGAAGACCAGGATATCTACTATCTACACCGCAAAAGACTCTTTGAGACGGGCGAACCCCAGGAATGCGAACTGCGACTGGTCAAATCAGACGGCACGTTTTTCTCGGCGCATCTGTCGGCAACCGCCGCTCAAGAGGAAGACGGCGCACCGGTTTGCCGTGTGGCGATCAGCGATATAACTGAACGCAAGCACCTGGAGTCGCTAATTCTAAAGGATAAAGAAAACCTTCGGAATATCGCGGACACCATGCAGGAAACCTTGTCGGTCATAGCGCTGAATGGCACTTTCCTATATGCCAATCATAAAGCCACAGAGAACATGCTGGGCGAACAATCCGGAGACATCATCGGGAAGAATATTCGAGTACTGGCCCCCAAAGTCCAGGCCGAAGCTCTGATTGAACG
>JBGSPP010000148.1:0-7021 GCA_041738515.1 Desulfobulbus sp. | reverse complement strand
CGGCAACGGCCACGCCGCCGTCGCGGAGTGTGGGCGTGCCCACCGGGATCAGCCAAGGAGCGGCGTGTATGCGGATCGCCTCGGCCGGCATCAGACCAGAGTGTAATCCATCAGGCGTTGCCTGGGCTGGAAGCCGGCATCGGCCACCAGCCGCCTGATCTCCTCTTCCGACAGGCGGAAGCGGACCCCGGCAGCGGCGACCACGTTCTCCTCGATCATGGTGGAGCCGAAGTCGTTGGCTCCGAAAAAGAGCGAGACCTGGGCGATCTTCGGCCCCTGGGTGACCCAGGAGGCCTGGATGTTGCGAACATTGTCGAGAAAGATGCGGCTTAAGCTGAGCATGCGCAGATACTCCACCGCCGTGGTCTTCTCGATGGTCCGGCTGGCGGCCAGAGGGGTGTGGTCGGGCTGGAAGGGCCAGGGGATGAAGGCGGTGAAGCCGCCGGTCCGGTCCTGGAGGTCGCGCACCCGCTGCAGATGCTCCAGCCGCTCCTCCAGGGTCTCAATGTGGCCGAACATCATGGTGGCGGTGGTGCGCAGGCCCTGCCGGTGGGCCTCCTCCATCACTTCGATCCACTGGTCAGCATTGCATTTGCGCGGTGCCAGTTCGGCCCGTACCCGGTTGTTGAGGATCTCGGCGCCGCCGCCGGGGATGGAGTCCAGGCCGGCCGCGATCAACCGCTGCAGCACCTCGGCGATCGACAACCCGGAAAGGACGGCGAAGTGGTGGATCTCCGGCGGCGAAAAGCCATGCACGTGAATGCCGGTGGCCTTCATGAACCGGAGCATTTCCTCGTAATAGGTCAGGGGCAGATCCGGGTGAAGTCCGCCCTGGAGCAGGATCTGGGTGCCGCCCAGGGCCTGGGTCTCCTCGATCTTGGCCAGCAGTTCCTGGCGCGACAGCAGTTGGCCGCGTTCGTCTTCGGGGGCTTTGAAAAACGCGCAGAACTTGCAGGCCGAGACGCAGATGTCGGTGTAGTTGATATTGCGATCGATCACATAGCTGACCACCGGTTCTGGGTGCATACGCTGCCGCATCCCATGGGCCATCAGGCCCAGCTCATGCAGTCCGGTTTCCCGGGCCAGGCGGAGGAAGTCCTCGCCGTTGATCCGCCGGCCCTCTCGAACGCGCTCGACAATCCCTCGCATGGCTCAGAACCTGGCCAGGACGTTGTACAGGGTGTCGCGTTGCACCGGCTCGCGGCCAGCTTCCTTGATCAGCCGGATCAGGGTCTTGTGCCCCATGGCCTGGGCGGTCTCGGCCCCGGCCATGTGAGTGATCACCTCTTCCTTGACCGTGCCGTCCATGTCGTCGGCGCCAAAGGAGAGCGCCACCTGAGCCAGCTTGGGGCCGATCATCACCCAGTACGCCTTGATGTGGGGGAAGTTGTCCAGCATCAGCCGGCTGACCGCGATATTTTTCAGATCGTTGACGCCGGTGGTATTGGCGTGCTCGGACATCCCGGTGTTTTGGGGATGGAAGGCGAGCGGGATAAAGGCGAGAAAGCCGCCGGTCTCGTCCTGGGAGCGGCGCAGGGCGTCCAGGTGATCCAACCGCTCGTCGATGGTCTCGATATGGCCATAGAGCATGGTGGCGTTGGTGCGCAGGCCGACGCGGTGGGCGGTCTTGGCCACCGCAAGCCAGCCCTCGCCGGGGAGCTTGGTCTCGCAGGTCAGCTGGCGGATGCGCGGGCTGAACACCTCCGCTCCTCCGCCGGGCAGGGAGCCGAGCCCGGCCGCCACCAGTTCCTCCAGGGTTTTGTCCACCGGTTTACCAGCAAGTGTGGCGAGATGATGGATCTCGACACAGGTGAAGGCCTGAATGTGCACCTCCGGCCGCACTTCCTTGATGCCGCGCAGCGCCTCGAGGTAATAGGAGAAGGGCAGGTCCGGGTGGATGCCGCCAACCATGTGGATCTCGTTGATCGGCTCGTCCAGCCGTTCGCGCACCTTGTCCTTGATGGTCTCGATGCTCATCTCGTAGGCCTGCGCATGTCCCTTCTCCTTGCCGAAAGCGCAGAACTTGCACAGGTTGGTACAGATGTTGGAGTAGTTGATGTGCTGGTTGTAAATGAAGAAGGCCTGGTTGCCGTTGGCGCGTTCGCGCACGATGTTGGCAAGGTAGCCGACGGCCAGCAGGTTGGGATGCTCGTAGAGCTGCCTGCCGTCATCCAGGGAAAGCCGTTCGCTGTTGCGAACTTTGGCGAGAATCTGACCGAGTCCGGCCTGTTCGATGTATGCGTCCATATATGACCTGCCTCTGCCCCGAGGGGGAAAAAAAGAAGCCCCTTGGAACAAGGGGCTTTCCGTGGTTGGCGCGTGGAGCGTGCTTAATCGAGGAAGAAACGGAGTTTTTCCCGGCGGCTGGAGTGGCGCAGCCGATTGAGCGCCTTCTTCTCGATCTGGCGGATGCGTTCCCGCGAGACGTTGAAGCGTTTGCCGATCTCCTCCAGGGTGTATTCCGCCTTCTCGCCGATGCCGAAACGCAGGCGGATGATCTTTTCCTCGCGGTCGGTCAGGGTGGAGAGCACTTCGGTCACCCGGTGGGCCAGCTCCCGGTTCTGCACCGCGTCATAGGGCGATTCCGACTCCTGATTCTCAAGGAAGTCGCCCAGGGTTGAATCGTCGTCGCCAACCGGGGTCTCCAGTGAAATCGGCTCGCGCGAGGCCTCGAGGATGGCCAGGATCTTGTCCATGGGCAGGTCGGTCATCTTGGAGATTTCCACCGGCGTCGGCTCGCGGCCCAGTTCCTTGAGCAGGGAGTAGAAGGCCTTGAAGAACTGGCTGCGCAGCTCAAGGAAATGCACCGGCAGACGAATGGTGCGGGTCTTGTCCAGGATGGCACGGGTGATGGCCTGACGAATCCACCAGGAAGCATAGGTGGAGAACTTGTTGCCCTTCTTGTAGTCGAAGCGAAAGACGGCCCGCATCAGGCCGAGGTTGCCCTCCTGGATCAGGTCGGCCAGGGTCAGGCCCTGATGCATGTAGCGTTTGGCGATGGAGACCACCAGCCGCAGGTTGGCGCGGATCATCGAGTCCTTGGCAAACTCGATGGAGCGGTTATAGGCCTCGATCCGGGTGTTCAGCTCAAACAGTTCGCGCTTGTCCGGGTAGTTGCGGTTGGCGATATTGACGCAGTGCCGCATATAGTTGAGCTGCTGCTTTTTCGGCTTGAGGGTAGGGTCGCGGCGGTGCCAGAGGTCGATGCGGTCGACCAGCATCTTGATCTCGTTGACCCCGGACTCATCCAGCCGGATGGCCTCGATGATGGCATCGAAACCCTCGCGGATCGTCTTGGAGTACTTGGCCTCCTCCTCGGGGGTGAGCAGGTCGAACTGGCCCATCTCCCTCAGGTAGGTGGTGGTGGTTTCTTCGGATTCGTGTTCTTCGTTGTCGGGCAGGCTGTCGGAGAGGCCATCGTCCTC
The DNA here is from genome assembly GCA_041738515.1 of Desulfobulbus sp. Classification (GTDB taxonomy): domain Bacteria; phylum Desulfobacterota; class Desulfobulbia; order Desulfobulbales; family Desulfobulbaceae; genus Desulfobulbus. The sequence goes on along the minus strand of JBGSPP010000148.1, from coordinate 3,596 downwards.
GCCGAGTTTCTTTCCGGTCCACTCTTCGCCCGAGAGGGTCTTGCGCTTGCCCGACTCCTCCTGGGTGACGATCTCGATGTTATTTTCTCCCAGGAAATCAAACAGTTCTTCGATAGCTCCCGGATCCTTGATCTGATCAGGAAGAAGTTCGTTGAGGTGCTGAAACGTGATGCAGCCCTCGTCCTTTCCAGCCTCAAGAAGGTCGTTTTTTATACCAGCCAGCACTGCCTTCTCCTCGTATGATGTGTAGACGCACTCAAGAAAACTTGAGGGTAAAAAAGAATATTATATTCTACTTGGTCAAGGTAAAGAATGCAAACCAAGAGTGGGTTAATGCGGAAAATACGGAGAAAATAGGTGAAGATTGGTGGGGTTTCAGGTAACAAGAGCATGTGTCAGGCCTCTGGTTCCGGGCAGGAGCATTCATGTCGTCAGGACCGATGGCACAGGGCAGATCCGAACACCTTGACGTCTGGGTGCATTTGATCAGCATCAACTCTATTGTACGGGTTTCAGCGCCCGACACAAATTAAAATCCTTGCCACGGAAAATCTCCTTGGTTGCCTGGACAGGAACGGCCGCATGCAATCTGCTACATCGGTAACCATTCTCGAACAAAGATCAAGCGGAATTTTGCTGCCGCTCTTCTCCCTTCCCGGCGGTCACGGCATCGGCGACATGGGGCCGTCCGCCCGTGCATTCATCGAGTATCTCGACCTGTGCGGCCAGCAGTGCTGGCAGATTCTGCCGGTGGCGCCGACCAGCAGTGCCTTTGGCAACTCCCCCTATATGAGCCCCTCGTCCCTGGCCGGCGACCCCTTGTTCATCAGCCTGGACCTGCTGGTCGAACAGGGGCTCTTGCGGCAGACCGACATCGACTCCTGCGGGTTCAACGAATATGCGGTCGAGTATGCTCAGGTTGCCGTCTTTAAGAACCAGCTTCTGCGGCAGGCCTGGACCGCTTTTCAGGCGGGCGGCAGCCGTAGCGAGCTGGACGATTTCGTCGCCGCCAACCCCTGGGTACGCGGGCATGGACTGTTTTACGCCCTCAAGGGCAGGTTCCATGGTCAGCCCTGGTACGAGTGGCCTGAACCGATCAAACAACGCCAGTCCACGGCGCTTGCGCAGGCGGAAGCGGAACTGGCCTACGAGATCGACTACCATATCTTTGAACAGCACCTGTTTTTCACCCAGTGGCGGCAGGTACACGAATACGCCCGGGAAAGGGGCATCCAGATCATTGGCGACCTGCCGATCTATGTGGCCCTGGACAGTGTCGATGTCTGGTGCAATCAACCAGTGTTCCAGCTTGATCCTGAGCGCGGCCGGCCCACCCACATCGCCGGCGTGCCACCCGATTATTTCTCCGCCAACGGCCAGCGCTGGGGTAACCCGCTCTACCGCTGGGACGATTCCGCGCCCCAAGTACGGGAACAACTTTTAGCCTGGTGGGAGGAGCGCCTGCGCATGAATTTTGCGCTGGCTGACGTGGTCCGCATTGACCATTTCCGCGGCTTTGAGGCCTACTGGGCGGTGCCGGAGGAAGAGGAAACCGCGGTCAACGGGGCTTGGCAGCCCGGACCGGGTCGTCACTTTTTCGAGGAGATGGCCCGCCGGCTTGGGCCCATGGCCATCATTGCCGAGGATCTGGGAGAGATCACCCCGGAGGTGGAGCAACTGCGTCGCGACCTCGGCTATCCGGGAATGAAAATCCTCCTGTTCGCCTTTGATGGCCAGCCGGACAACAGCTTCCTGCCCTACAACTGCGAGCCGCAGAGCGTCCTGTACACCGGCACCCATGACAATGACACCGCCGTCGGCTGGTATCTCAGTCCTGCGGTCAATCCGGCGAGCAAGCGGCAGGCCAAGCGGTTTGCCAACCGGACCGACGATGAGGCCGGTTCCTTTCATCGGGAGCTGATCCATCTGGCCCTGGGTTCACCGTCCAACTTGGTGGTGCTGCCCATGCAGGACGTGCTCGGCTTTGGCAACGACTGCCGCATGAACACACCCGGCACCGTCACCGACAACTGGTGTTGGCGCTGCGCGCAGCGTTTTCTCAGCGACGAGACTGCGGCCTGGCTGCACGACCAGACTCGCCTGTTCGGCCGGCAGTCCCGGCCCAAACCCTCGGATCCATCAAGCCATGAACATCCTTATCTTTAACGGCAGTCCCCGCAAGAACGGCAACACCGAACTCCTGCTGGAGCGGGTTGAAGAGGGAATAGGGCGCAGGGGCCTTGTCTCTGAACGGTTCAACCTGGCAGAACTGACGATCCATCCCTGCACCGGCTGCGGCTATTGCGAGACCAGGGGGAAATGCATTATTGAGGACGACATGACGCCAATTTATGAGCGAATGGAGAGTGCGCACCGGATTGTCATCGGTTCGCCGATCTACTTCTACGGTGTCACCGCCCAGACCAAGGCCTTCATTGACCGTTGCCAGGCCCTGTGGAGCAAGAAATACCTCCTCGGCCATATCAAACCCGAACGCGACCTCCTGCGCGGTTTCTTTGTCAGCGTTGCCGCCACCGCTGGCGGCAAGATCTTCGACGGCGCCTGCCTGACGGTCCGTTACGCCTTCGACGCACTGGATTTCGTCTATGCCGGCGAACTGCTGGTGCAGGGGGTGGAGGGGAAAGGGGCAGTAACCGGAAAAAACGACCAGTTGCAACAGGCAATACAGTTGGGGATGGAGTTGTGCGACCGGCCTTGACAGCGATGAAAATCGCGGTGAACAAATAACCCGCTTGACAAAGCCCTCGGGATTTTTTAAAAGACCCGCACCTTCACAGGGCCCCATCGTCTAGCGGCCTAGGACACTGGCCTCTCACGCCGGTAACAGGGGTTCGAGTCCCCTTGGGGTCACCAGGAAAATCAGCCACTTAGATGCAAATCTAAGTGGCTTTTTTTATCTATTTTACTCATGCCGGCTTTTGTACCGGCTTTTTTCCTTAGCCAACTATATCCAGGCTCACCCCTTGTTCACAGGCGATCTGGAAATTATCCATAACAGTCCGAATTCTCCCAACACCCAGTGATTGTAAATACTTAACAGTGGTTGCTGGGCTTTTGTGCCCCAATATTCTTTGAATCTCGCAAATATAACATCCGTCATTATACAGCTGGCTTGCCGTCAAATGCCTGATAGAATGGAAGCCAAACTTCCTCACTTGGGCCTTTTCGCACAACCTCTCAAAAAGATGCTGACGCTTTTTGAAGGGCTGCCCATAATATTCCTTTGTAAATGCAGTCTGGTCAACGCATACGAATACATACTTTGAGTCAACTGAGCCTGTCGCAGAACTAGTGCAATAAAATTTAAAATATGTTATTGAAATAATTGAGGTCGGTAGTCAATAGTGGACACCAAAACATTCATGCAGCCAACTGCAGTTTATAAAATTGCCGTTCAAAGACAGCCGGGGCCAGATAACCGAGTTGCTTCTGCAGCCGTTGCCGGTTGTAAAAGAGTTCAATGTATTCCGAGATCTCCCGCATAGCCTGTTGCCGGGTTTCGTATTGCCGATGAAAAACGTGTTCGGTCTTCAACGTGCCCCAGAAACTCTCCATGGGTGCATTGTCGTAGCAGT
>JBGSPP010000110.1:0-10319 GCA_041738515.1 Desulfobulbus sp. | reverse complement strand
GCCGGCGGCGCGGCGGAAGAACGCTGCGTCGACACTTGGGCCGGCTTGGTCGCGGCCTGTTTGCCGGCCGTCTTTTTGCCCGTTTGCTTTTGCTTGGTGCTGGTTCCAGCAGCGACGGCGGATTTCTCCCTGGTCGCGGGTTTTGTTGTGGGGGTGGCCCGCAGCTTGGCCGGTGTGGTTGGTTTATCGGGCGGACTCTTCTTGGCGGCGGTAGCCTTGGCCGGAGCGGCTGTGCCTGCAGCCCCTGTGCTGGCCGTCGTTTTCCTGCTGCTGGTGGGCTTGCCTGTCGAGACCTTCTTGCTGGTTGCGGGCTGGCTGGCGGCAGCCTTTTTCACCGTCGGTTCCACGGCCCATCCTGTTAGGGGCGCGAGGGGAATCCCCGCGAACAGAAAGAAAACGAGCAGGGCAAGGGAAACATATCGTAGCATACGGACTGGACCGCGTTGAATGACAGGGGCTTGAGGCGGCGCAAACTTAATAACTCTTTCCGGCCACTGTCAAGCGAATTGCCCTGTTTCCTTTGAAACCCCCTGGGGGTTATGGTAAAGACCAACTGCACGAGGAGTCGGCCAGACAAGGGTACAGGAACGGGAGGAGAGGCATGCACGGTTCGCCATCGACAACGGACAGCGAGCGGATGGAAGCAACGATGATCGAGGCTGGGTCGACCACGGCAAATCTGCCGGTCATCCAGGAAAACGCCACCACCCTCAATGACCTGATCGACATCAGCTGCCGCAAATTCAGGGAACTGCCGGCCATCGGCATGGCCCTGGAGGAGCCTCTGACATACAAGGGGTTGCACCAGCGCATCCTTGCCCTGGCGGCCGGGATGCGGGAGCTGGGCGTCGGCCCCGGCGACCGGGTGGCTATCCTGGGCGAGAACTCGCACCACTGGGTCGTGGCCTACATGGCGACGATGCGGCTCGGGGCCAGCACCGTGCCCATTTTTCCGGAGCTGCCCGAGGCCGACGTGCACCATATCCTCGGCGAGATGCGCTGCGATCTGATCTTTCTCACCCAGAAGCAGATCGAGAAGATCTACGACCTCAAGCATCAGCTCAAACATGTGGTCACTTTGGATGACTACCGGGACGACACCGGCCTGATCAACCTGCGGACCTTCAGCGAAGTCATGGCCGAGGCCCTGGAGCGCTTCGGCGAGGAGGCTCGGGACGAGCGTCTGTCGTTCCCGGCCGTAGGCAAGGACGATCTGGCCGCGATCCTGTTTACCTCAGGGACCTCCGGTTTTTCCAAGGCGGTGATGCTCACTCACGCCAACCTCTGCGCCAATGCTTATTCGGCCAACTCCCTGGTGCAAATCGCGCCAGGCTGGGTCTTTCTCTCGGTGTTGCCCGTTTCCCACACCTATGAATTCACGGTCGGATTACTCCTGCCGCTCTTGAAGGGGGCCCGGGTGGCCTATGCCGGCAAGACGCCTACCCCGGCCATCCTGCAGAAGATCTGCGAAAAGGAACAACCGCAGGTGATGCTGGTGGTGCCCCTGATCATCGAGAAGATCTATAAGAAACGGGTTGTGCCGGCGGTGGAAAAAAGCGGGTTGCTCACTTTTTTTTGTCGCTTCAGTCTGAGCCGGCGGATGATCTACCGCAAGATCGGCGCCCGGCTGGCCGCCTTCTTCGGCAACCATCTGCAGCTGATGGGCATCGGTGGCGCCGCCCTCAATCCGGAGGTGGAGACCTTCCTGCGCGAGTCCGAGTTCCCGTTCCTGGTCGGCTACGGACTCACCGAGGCCGCGCCGCTTCTGGCCGGCGGGCCGCATGGCGACGCCACCATCCGCCACGGCTCCACCGGCAAGCCCATACCCCGGGTGGAGATCCGCATCGACGACCCCAACCCCGAGACCGGCGTCGGCGAGATCCAGGCGCGCGGGCCGAACATCATGCAGGGCTATCTCAACGACCCGGAGGCGACCAGGGATTCGTTCACCGAGGATGGCTGGTTGAAGACCGGGGACCTCGGTCGGCTCGACCAGGACGGCAATCTGCACATCCGGGGACGTTCCAAGTCGATGATCGTCCTCTCCAACGGCGAGAACGTCTATCCCGAGGCCATCGAGCACAAGCTCAACGCCTACCCCTTTGTCACCGAGTCGCTGGTGATCGAGAATAGGGGCATGCTCGAGGCATGGATCTACCCGGACTACGAGTTCGTCGACAGCAAGACCATGGGCCAGAGCCGGACCCAGCGGCACCAGTATATCGCCTCGCTGTTCGAGGAGATGCGGGGCGAGGTCAACGAGCAGCTGACCACCTCGTCGCGGCTGGCGCGGGTGCTGGAGCGGCGCGAGCCCTTCACCAAGACCGCGACCCACAAGATCAAGCGGTATCTCTACTCCGCCGACAACATGCACTTGTAAACCGGGCTGGCGTGCCCGATCATCACATCAACCAAGGGGGAAAACGCATGAACAGAGCAACGGCAGTCGCAGGGCTGATCCTGCTGACCGCTTCCGGGTCGGCCTTGGCGTCGGGGTACCGCATCCCGGAGCAATCGGTGAATTCGACGGCGCGGGCCGGCGGTTATGTGGCCCATACGCCCGGCGCGGACGCCTCCTATTACAACCCGGCCAACATGTCCTGGCTGGATGATCGGGGCTATGTCGAGGTTGACGCCACCTGGATCCGTCTCAGCGCCATTGAATACACCGACCGGCGTTCCCCGCTGTACAGCGGCGAGTCGGAAGAGGAGAACTTTCTCCTGCCGACCCTTTTCGCGGTTTCTCCCGATTACAACCGCTTCCGGGTGGGCTTTTCCTTCACCGCCCCGGCCGGTCTGTCCAAGCAGTGGATGGACCCCTTTCCCCGCACCTTTGCCGAGGAATTCACCCTCAAGGTGTACGAAATCAATCCCACCGTGGCCTACAAGATTTCCGACAAGGTGTCGCTCGGCGGCGGCGTCCGCGCCATATTCACCGAAGGCAAGGTGAAGAGTGCGGGTATGGTGGCCTCGGGCGTGACCGCCACCAGGGACATGGACGGCGACACCTGGGAGGCGGGATACAACCTGGCCCTGACGGTGCGGCCGGTGGACCGCCTGAACCTGAGCGTGACCTACCGCTCTGAGGTGGATCTGGGCGTCGAGGGCGACGCCACCCTGCGGACCTCGGCCGGGCCGGGGCTGTATGCCGGGGAAACGGGCGTGGAAATCCCCCTGCCGGCCATTCTCGCGGTCGCGGCCTCGTACACCTTCTTTGATCAACTGACCGTGGAACTGGAGTATGACCGCACCTTCTGGTCCGACTACGAGTACCTTGATTTCACCTACCCCGCGCCGCTTGCCAATCCGGTGCTGGCCATGGCTTTTGACAGCGCCAAGCCGAAGCACTGGGAGGACAGTAACGCCTGGCGTCTGAGTGCCAGTTACGACCTGAAGAACGGCTTCACCCTCATGGCCGGTTTCGCCTACGACGAGAGCCCGGTGCCAGAGACGACGCTCGGGTTCGAGCTGCCCGATTCGGACGCCCTGATCTATTCGCTGGGCCTGCGCTACCAGGTGAACAAGGATCTGGACGTGGGCGTGGCCTATCTCTATGACGACAAGGAGGGCCGGGACGTCAACAACGCAAGCATCAACGGCAGCTTTGACGAGTCCGCAGCCCATCTGCTGACCTTCGGCCTGTCGTACAAGTTCTAGGCGCGGTGCAAGGTCGCCTGAGTGCAACGGATCCGGGACTCCCGGATCCGTTTTTTTTATCCCAGCAGGAGATTGTTGGAGAAACGGATGATCGGCATGATGACCCAGCCGATGACACCGGTGTAGAAGAGCCCGAGGAGGAGGAGAAAACCGAAGGGTTCGAGCTTGGAGTAGCTGTAGGCCGCTCGCGGCGGCAGCATGCCCATAAGCACCTTGGAGCCATCCAGGGGGGGAATGGGGATGCAGTTGAAGATTGCCAGCATGAGGTTGATCCAGACGCTGGCCACCAGCATGCCGACCACCGGCTGGAGGATGGCGAACGGCAGGAAATTGAGCACCACCAGCAGGCGGGCGAGGATGGCACTGGCAATGGCCAGAACCACGTTCGATCCCGGCCCGGCCAGAGCTACCAGGAGCATGTCCTTGCGCGGATTCTTGAAATAGCGTGGGTCTACCGGTACCGGTTTGGCCCAGCCGATCTTCATGATGATGAAGGCCAGCACGCCCAGCGGATCCAGGTGCTTGAGCGGGTTCATGGTCAGCCGTCCGGCCATCTTGGCGGTGGGATCGCCGAGTCGGAAGGCCACGTAGCCGTGGGCCAGTTCATGCACGGTCAGGGCGAAGAGCAGGGGCGGGGCCTGGATGATCACCTGCAGGATGATGGCGTTGATGTCGAGTTGCATGGCGAAAAACAGTCGTTTAAAAGGGTTGTCGGTGCTTCATTGTGGCATGGCCCGCAAGGGAGCCGCATGGCAAACCATAAGGAGGTTCTGGGGAAAAGCGAGCAAAAAGCTCAATGCCGGGGCTGGTTCTCCACCGGGTAAGCGGTGCGGATGAAATTGATCGCCTGGTCGCGGCCGCTGACCTCGCCATCGAGCTGGAGTTCGATAAGGTGGTTGCGCATGATCCGGAACAGCGGCCCCGGGGTATAGCCCATGGCCTTGAGGTCGTCGCCGCTGACCAGCGGGCTTGCCTTGCGCAGGGTGGTGACATAGAGCGAGACCGCCTTCTGGATGGACCGCTTGCGGGCGATGGTCATCAGGTGCAACAGGCCTTCGTTGTCCAGCCCGGCCAGCAGCCAGTAGATCTCGCTCGGCTTCAGGTGGGGCCGCTTGAGCATGTCTTGGGCGATACGCTCGACATCGTTTTTCTGCTGGATCAGACGCCGTCGGATCCGGGGCGGCAGGTTGAACCGGTTGCAGAAGCTGATCAGTTCCTTGGTTCGCGATCGGCTCATGATCGCCAACAGATAGACCATCCAGGCTTCGATCTGCTCATCCAGATAGAGAAGGTTGAACCAGGAGATGGTCCGGTTGGCCTGGGTGAGGAAATGGATGAAGCGGCGGTCGAGCTTCAGGTTGGGCCGCAGGTCGGGCCAGAGGAAGGGGAAGAGCTTGAACCCGTCCAGGCGGCGCAGGGCCGGTATGGGGTCGTGCTCGGAAAGGATCAGCTTGAGTTCATGGAAAAACCGGGGCTCGGCGGCGCGGCTGAACAGATTCATCTGCACCGTGTTTTTAATCAGCTTCTCGGTGTGGCGGGTGATTTTGAAATCGAGCCGCCCCTCGAAGCGCACCGCCCGGAAGATGCGGGTCGGATCCTCGACAAAGCTCAGGTTGTGCAGCACCTGGATGCGCCGTTCCTTGAGGTCGTTCTGGCAGTTGAAGTAATCGACCAGGGCGCCGAAGCGGTCCGGGTTGAGATGCACCGCCATGGCGTTGATGGTGAAGTCGCGACGGTGGAGGTCGAGCTTGATCGAACTGTGCTCGACCGTGGGCAGGGCCGCCGGGTGCTCGTAGTATTCGAGCCGGGCGGTGGCGACGTCGATTCTGGTCTGGTCGGGGAAGACCACCGTGGCGGTGCCGAACTTCTCGTGCGGGTGGACAATGCCGTGGTGCCGTTCGGCCAGGTGCTTGGCAAACCGGATGCCGTCGCCCTCGATGACGACGTCGATGTCGAAGTTGCGCACGTGCAGCAGGAGGTCGCGGACAAATCCTCCAGCCACGTAGGCGTTGCAGCCAAGCTGTTCCGCGGTCTCGCCGATCTCCCGCAAGAGGACAATCAGCTCGCGGGTGAGCACCTGGGCCATGACGTTGGTCAGGTTCCGAGTCCGTTCCACCGAGGGCCGTTCGTCGCCGCGCAGCATGTCGGCCGGCAATGTGGCCGGGTCGTTGACCAACAGACCGAGCAGGTCGGTGCGGGTGATGATCCCGAGGATGCTTTCGCCCCGCACCACCGGGATGAGCCGCTGGCGATGCTCGATGATCAGTCGCTGGATGTCGGCCAGGGTGCCGCTCTCGGGCAGGGTAGCAATCTCGGTGGTCATGTAATCAGCCACCGGCAGGCTCCCGAGCTTATGGAAGATGGCTTTCTCGGCCACCATGCGGGAGATCATGCCCAAGAGCCCCTCGGGCAGCCGGCCGCTCTCCTGGCTGCCGCCTTCACGGACCACCGGCAGGACGGTGATGCTGTAACGGGTCATGAGACTGTTGGCCTGGTCGATGGTCACATCCGGGGTGACCGCAATCACCGGCGAGCTCATGATCTCGGCGGCCACCGCCTTGGGGCGGATGTGGCGGTGCAGCAGGCCGACCAGTTGTTCCTCGGCCTCGGCGATGGTCAGGTCGCGGATGGTGGCCGAAGCGGCCGAGGCGTGGCCGCCGCCGCTGAACTCGCGGGCCATGGCGCCGGCATTGACCTCCGGGATGCGGCTGCGGCCGATCAGGTAGGTGCGCTCGCCCATGCTGATCAGGGCAAAGAGGACGTCGAGGTTTTCCAGGACCATCAACCGTTGAACGATGATAGCGAAATCGTCGACATAGTCGGCCAGCGTCAGCGTAGCTACCGTCACGTTCACGCCCTGGATGTGGTAGGCGGTGGCCTCCTGCTGCAATTGGCCGATCAGGCTGATCTGCTCGGAGGAGAGTTCGCGCGAGAGAAACTGGGTGACCACGTCGAGGTTGGCGCCGCAGGCCAGCAGCCAGGCGGCCGCGGTCAGGTCCTCGGGGCAGGTCGAAGAGTGAAGGAAGCTGCCGGTGTCCTCATAGAGGCCTAGGGCCATGAGGGTGGCTTCGTCGCGGGTGGGGATGATGCCCTGTTCCTGAAAGAGACGGGTGAAGAGGGTGGTGGTGGAGCCGAAGGGTTCGACCCGCTCAAGTTCGCCGTGCAGATCGCCGGGCGCGTCCGGGTGGTGGTCGTAGAGATGGATCGCGAGTCGCGGGTTGGCCAGGCACTCAACCAGGCCGCCGATCCGGTCGGCCTGCCTGGTGTCGACCACGATCAGCCGTTGCACCCGGGCCAGATCGATGTGCTTGACTTTCTTGAATTCGTAGATGTTGCGAAATTCCTGGGCCAGGTAGTCGCGGACGCTTCGCTCCTGCGAACCCGGGAAGACCAGTTCGGCCTCGGGGTAGAGCCGCTTTGCCGCGACCATGGCCGCCAGGCTGTCGAAATCGGCGCCAATGTGGGTGGTGATGATGTCCATGGCCGCGATTATACCCGACATGGGGCATCTGTAAAGGGAGCGTCTGGATCAGGGACATGGCCTGGACCGGCGGGGGCAGCGCAGAGGACCGGTCGCTGTCCGTCGGCGGACCATCTTGTCAGCGGGTGGAAAAACGCCTGCCATCATTTTGTTGTTGCTTGACAATTGAGCGGTGATGCGGTACATATCGTAACTTCGCAGGAGTCGAGGGCGGGTGTAGCTCAGTTGGCAGAGCACAAGCTTCCCAAGCTTGGGGTCGCGGGTTCGAACCCCGTTGCCCGCTCCATACCGCACGCGGTACGGTTCCGGCGGCCGGCTGGTTCCACCGGAAATCGGGTGCTGGATGCGCCAGGTTTGCCGGTGTACGTGAAAGTGGGCTCTGCCCGCTTTTTTTATTGCCTTTTTTCGGAACGACCGGACCGGGGTATGCGCGGTGGTGGTTTTTATTTCCCAAAAGGCAGATGCAAGCCAAGGACGAAACGTGGAAGCGGCGCCAGATAGATTGATTGCGACCATACAGGGCTTTGTCGAGCCGTTGCTGGCCGGTATGGCAATGGAGCTGGTGGAGATCCAGTACCGGCGGGAAGGCTTCGGCTGGGTGCTGCGCTTTTTCATAGACAAGGAAGGGGGCGTCACAATCGACGACTGCGCCAAGGTCAGTCGGGAAATCAGCGCCTACCTGGAGGTCGAGGATCTGCTTGACCACGCCTATACCCTCGAGGTCTCGTCGCCCGGACTGGAACGCCCGCTCAAGAAGCGGGAAGATTTCACCCGCTTTACCGGCCGCCTGGCCCGCATCAAGCTGCTGGAACCGATGGACGATGGACAGCGGCTGCTGATCGGCGAGTTGCGCGGTCTGGAAGGAGACACCGTGACCCTGGTGGTGGATGGCAGGGAAGTCGTGGTGGATATGAGCAATATAGCAAGGGCGCGCTTGACCCTTTGAGCGCTGGACCTGAATCGGCAGGACGGCGCGCCGGGATTGCGGTGTCGCTGGAAACGAGAGCCGGAGTTGGAGTGGAACAATGGTAGGAACGGAAAATCTGAAACGGATACTCGATCAGATCTGCAGGGACAAGGGAATTGACCGCTCCCTGCTGATCAACGCAATCGAGGATGCTGTCAGCGCGGCCGTGCGCAAGAAGTACGGCAGTCGCAGGGAAATCGAGGTGCAGTTCAATGACGATCTGGGCGAGGTCGAGGTGTTTCAGTACCGCACCGTGGTCGATGAGGTCTATGACGAGGAGACCGAGATCTCCTTTGAGGATGCGCGGAAGCTCGATCCCGAGGCTGAACTGGACGACGATCTCGGCGAAAAGCTCGACAACATCGCCGATCTCGGCCGCATCGCCGCCCAGTCGGCCAAGCAGGTGATCATTCACCGCATGCGCGACGCCGAGCGCGACGTCATCTACGAGATGTACCGCGACCGCGAGGGCAGTATCGTCAATGGCATCGTGCAGCGGTTCGAGCGCGGCGACATGATCATCAATCTCGGCCGCACCGACGCCGTTCTTCCCCGGGACGAACAGATTCCCAAACGCTCCTACAAGCAGGGCGACCGCATCCGCGCCTACCTGCTGGAGGTCCGCCGCGAAGCCCGCGAGGGACGCTACCGCGACGCCCAGCTTATCCTCAGCCGGACTTGCAATGAGTTTCTCGTCAAGCTGTTCGAGATGGAGGTGCCGGAGATCGCCGAAGGGATTGTCAAGATCATGGGGTCGAGCCGGGAACCCGGCTTCCGGGCCAAGATCGCGGTGTCCTCCATCGAGTCGGACGTCGATCCGGTGGGCGCCTGCGTCGGCCTCAAGGGATCGCGGGTGCAGAACGTGGTTCAGGAACTGCAGGGCGAGCGCATTGATATCGTCTCCTGGAGTCCGGACCCGGCCAAGTTCGCCTGCAACGCTTTGGCTCCGGCCGAGGTCTCCATGGTCATCGTCGACGACGACCGCAAGGCCCTGACCGCGGTCGTACCCGACGATCAGCTGTCGCTGGCCATTGGCCGGCAGGGACAGAACGTGCGGCTTGCCTCCCGTCTGATGGGCTGGAAAATCGACGTCAAGAGCGAACAGCGCTACGCCAACATGGAAAACCAGGATTACCGCAATTTAAACGCCGTCGAAGGCGTCGATGAGTCCCTGGCCGATCGGCTGTTCGCGGCGGGTTTCACCTCGCCGGCGGCGCTGGCTGTGATCAAGGTCGAGGAGTTGATGACCCTGGCCCGGATCGACGAGGACAAGGCGCGCCTGCTGCGGCAGAGCGCGGCCGAAGTTGCGGGCGTTGCCGTCGCCGAGGACTCGGTTGAGGCTGCCGAACCGGAACAGACGACAGAAGGTGAACAGACGACAGAGGCGGAGCAGGCGGCCGATCCGCAGCAGTTGACCGAGTCGGAGCAGACGGCCGGGCCAGCGCCGGACGAGGCGGCGGATTCCGCTCCGCCAGAGCCGGAAGCCGGCGTTGAAGAGGGCTGATGCGCCAGGGCTGGATTCCAGAGAGGACCTGCCGCGGGTGCGGACGCAAGGGACCGAAGAGTGAGCTGGCGCGGTTTGTCGTGGTTGACGGCCGCTTGGTCGAGGATCGGCAGCAGGGGATGGATGGGAGAGGGGTCTACTGCTGCGGGGAAACAACCTGTCGCGACAGGCTGGCCAGAAACAGGAAACTCCTGAGGTCAGGAGTGAACGGGCAAGGCCTGGCGAGTGCCAGGAGGGAAGGGAGCGTCTGATGAGCAAGGTTCGTATTTATGACCTGGCAAAGGAATTTGGCCTGAAAAGCAAGGAACTGGCGGATAAGCTCATTGCCATGGGGTATCCCATCGCGAGCCACAGTTCCAGCGTGGATGAAGATATGGCAGCGGATATGCGAAGAAAGTTGCAGGGGGAAGCTGCCGCCGCCGGAGCGGCGGGAGGGCGCATCGGGCTCAAGACCCGGCCCGAGAGCGTCGCCGTCAAGGCCAAGACCGTGATCCGCAGACGACCCAGAGCGGAGAAGGAGGAGGCCGCGCGCAAGCAGGAGGAGGCCGAAACCCAGGCGTTGGAGGCCGAGACCCAGGCCATGGAAGCCCAGGTCGAGGAGCAGTTGCAGCAACTGCGGGTCGCCGAAACCCAGGTGCCGGAGGAGGCGCCGGTCGCTCGACGGGAAGCAGCGCCCTTGGAGGCCGCGGAGCAGGTCCAGGACGAGGCGG
>JBGSPP010000109.1:0-1592 GCA_041738515.1 Desulfobulbus sp. | reverse complement strand
CTTGGCCGCGGCCATGCCGATGCGCAGGCCGGTGAACGAGCCCGGCCCCTGGCTGACCGCCACCGCATCCAGATCGGTCCAAGCCACGCCGGCAGCGCACATCATGGCCTCGATGGAACCAAGCAGGCGCCGCGAGTGGCTCACCTCCGGCTGGAGGGTGTATTCGGCCAGCACCCGGCCTCCGTGCGCATCTCCCCTGGTCAGGCTGACCCCGCCGCAGCCGGTCGAGGTCTCGATGGCCAGAATCAGCTCATCAGCCATCGTTTGATCAGCCTGACGATATCATTGTAGAACACGAAAACCATCAGGGTTCCCAGAATGGCTATGCCGATTTTCTGGCTGATCTCCATGGTCCGCTCGCCCAGCGGCCGGCGGCGGATCGCCTCGAGGGAAAGAAACACCAGGTGGCCCCCGTCCAGCACCGGAATGGGCAGGAGGTTGAGGACGCCCAGGTTGACGCTCAACAGTCCCATGAAATAGAGCAGGTTCATCCAGCCGGCCTCCAGTTGCTGGCCGGCGATCTCGGCGATCCGGATCGGCCCGCCCAACTCGCTGGCCGGGATGATCCGCTGTACCATCTTGACGATGCCCATGACCGTGAGGTAACTCAGGTTCCAGGTCTGCACCAGGGCCGCCTCAGCCGATTCGAACACAGTGGCGTCCTTGTAGACGATCTGGTCGCTGCGGACGATGCCGAGCATGAAGCGTTCGCCGACCTCTTCGCCAAACAGGTTCTTCACCTTCTGCATGGTGGGTTTGGCGGTGAAGGTGATCTTTTCGCCCTGCCGTTCGACAATCAGGCTGATGGTTCGACCCTGGCTGTTCTTGATCCCGTTGGAGACCTGCTCCCAGGTGGTGGTCGGCTGGCCGCCCACGGTCAGGACAACGTCGCCGGTCTTGATGCCGACCTGCTCGGCCACCGAACCAGGGGTAATCTCGCCGATCTTGGTCGAGTCCACCGGCTCTGGCAGGCCGGCAAAGACGAACATCAGGAAAAAAAGAACCACGGCAAAAACCAGATTGAACAGCGGCCCGCCGAAAACGATGCCAAAGCGCTGCCACACCGGTTTGTGGGAAAAGGAGCGGTGCTGCTCCGCGGGAGAGACCTCCTCGCCCTCCTGCTCGCCGAACATCTTGACGTAGCCGCCCAGGGGAAAGGCGGAAATCAAATACTCGGTCTCGCCCCACTGCCGGCCGAAAACCTTGTTGCCAAAGCCGAGGGAAAACTTGAGCACGCGCACGCCAAAGGCCTTGGCGAGGAGGAAATGGCCGAGCTCATGAACGAAGATGAGGACGCCGAGGACCAGGACAAAGGAGAGAACGGAATTCATGGGTACGCTCTGAGGGTATGCTGAGAAAAAGTGGGCATCCGGAGGTTGCGGCGAGAACCAGATCAGACGGCGGGGATCAACCCATCCGCGATGCTCCGGGCCTCACCATCCGCGGCCAGGATGGCCTGCAGGTCCATCTCGTCGGCCTGGCCGGTGCGATGCAGTACTGTGCCGACGATTTCGGCGATGCGGGTGAAGCCGATCCGGCCACCAAGAAAGGCATCGACCGCGACCTCATTGGCCGCGTTGAGCGCCGCCGGC
>JBGSPP010000098.1:0-16434 GCA_041738515.1 Desulfobulbus sp. | reverse complement strand
CCGGCCGCTGCCCGCAGTGCCGCGCCACCCGCATCCGCCGGCCGCGCTATCACCTGCGCGCCTGACCCAGGCGAGATCCTGCCATGATGATTGTCAACGCCCTTGTCCCGGTCCTGGCCCTGCTCCTCATCGGCGCCCTGCTCAAGCGCTGGCGGCTGACCGACAGCGGTTTTCTCAAGACCTCGGACCGGCTGATCTATTATGTGTTCTTTCCGATGATGCTGTTCTGGAAGATCGGCGGCGCGCCGCTGGCGCTGGACAGCGCCTGGCGCTTCCTGCTGGCCTCGGTTCTGGCGATCACGACCATCTTTGCCGCCAGCCTCCTCTACATCCGCCTGCGGCCGGTGCCCAATTTCCAGGCTGGCTCGTTCAGCCAGGGCTGCTACCGCTTCAACACCTACATCGGCATGGCCGTGGTGCTCAACGCCCTGGGCGAGAGCGGAGCCCAGCTCTACGGCATCCTGGTGGGCCTGCTCATCCCCCTGATCAACGTCATGGCCGTGTCGGTGCTGATCTGGCACGGCGAGGACCAGCAGATCCGCCGCAACCGGCTGCTCTTCACGCTCAGGCACCTGGTGTCCAACCCGCTTATTCTTGGCTGCCTGGTCGGTCTGCTCTACAGCCGCCTGGTCGGTTTTTTTCCCACCTCCATCGACAACACCCTCAAACTGATGTCCCAGGTGACCCTGCCTATGGCGCTGTTTTCCATCGGCGGCAGCCTGAGCTTCGCCAGCCTTCGCCACAACTTCGGGCACGCCCTGGCCGCGGCGGCCATCAAGCTGGCCCTGCTGCCACTGACCGGCCTGCTCTTTCTCTGGCTGTTCGGGGTTACCGGGCTAGCCTGGCAGGTGTGCATGATTTTCTTCACCCTCCCGGCCTCCACCGCCATCTACATCCTCTCCTCCCAGCTCCGCTCCGACCTTGACCTGGCCTCAGCGGTGATTGTCTGTTCCACGCTGTGTTCCTTTGCCTCCATGTCATTGGTCTTATTGCTTATATGATCAAACACAGGTCCGCGTTACTCAAATCCGGTTTCCGCCGTGTCTCTCCATGCCGGTAAAAGTTCGGTAATTTTTTTCCGGATTCAAATTTGACATTCGTTCAGTCGACCTGCATAATGACTGTAGGTCAATTTACGGACGTCTGCGCTCAGACTTTCGGTGAATTGTCCGGTTGCAGCCGACCGATCCGCGGGCCACGGCGAAACCGCGGCGCCGCGGGCCACTGTCGTGATGGGGTGATTTCTTTCAGGAAGAGGAAACCCATGGCATTGAACACGCTGTTTCTGCCCATCGTTGGCGCCTCTGTCGCCCCGCTCCGCAACCTGGTTGCAGCGCCGAGGCTGACGATAGGCTGCGAACTCGCCCTCAACCGGGCCCGGCAGGTCCGCAACAACTCCTGTCTCGTCGCTGACGAACTGCAGCAGTTCAAGCTATGAGGCCCGCCAACCTGTTTGTCGTGCCTGCTGCTGACTGGTCGGGTGCGTCCTGCCGCATGTCGACTCCAACTTCTGCGCCAAATGGCCGCACTCTGCAATGGTTGCCATGAATTCCATTTCCAACCAGTTGCTGCGACAGGTCCTGTCCATCTATCTTACGGTGACCGCCGCCATCTTCGCCCTGGAGATGATCCAGCAGTACTCCACTTTCCGCAGCGAAATCGGCGATGAACTACAGATGCTCCACACCACCTACGAGCAGGGCGTCAGCCACAGTCTCTGGAACATGGACGAGGCCCAGATCAGGGCCACGGTGACGGGCATGCTGAACATGCCCAGCGTCACCCGGGTGGTGGTCCGGCAGACCAACGGCGACGTCATCACCGATGTGGCCAGCAAAGAACCAGACAAACAACCGGGAATCATGCCGGTCACCACCTTCTTCACCAGAGACAACATCAGTTTTCTGCACGAATTCGACAATAGCCAGGTCCCGGTCGGTTCCCTGGAGATCCAATCCAACAGCCGGATTATCTTCAACAAGCTGATCCAGCGCATCCTCATTTCCCTGGCGTCGGCAGCCGTTAAGACACTGGTTCTGATCGTGCTGGTCAAATACTATTTCGAACGCATCCTGTCCCGTCCGCTGGTCGAGATAGCCAGACGGGCCGGGGCTATCGATCCCAAACAGGCCCATATTCCGCCCCTGCCGGTGGATGTGGCGCGGCGTAACGAGCTGGATGTTATTTCCAAGGCCATCAACGGCCTGGCCAGGGAGATCGAGGCCACTATCGGGGCCCTCGACGCCCTCAACCAGGGCCTGGAGACCCAGGTGGCCAACCGCACCCGGGAACTGCGCGATGCCAACGCCGCCCTCGACCGGGAGCGGCAGGAACTCGGCCAGGAAGTGCAACTGCGCCGGCTGCGCGAGGATGAATTGCACCACGCCAATGACGATCTGGCCGAATCGCTGCGCCAGCTGCGCATGACCCAGGCCCAGCTGATCGAATATGAAAAGATGGTCGCCCTCGGCGGCCTGGTGGCCGGCATTGCCCATGAAATCAACACCCCCGTGGGCCTGGGCATGACCGGGGCCACGCATTTCCAGTACATGGTCGGGGAACTGGAAAAGAAGTTCCGCGCCGGTGAACTCGAGGAACCGGAGTTTGAGAAATTCCTCCGTGATTCCAAGGAACTGGCCCGATCTATCGAGGTCTCCCTCAACAAGGCCTCCAACCTGGTGAAGAGCTTCAAGCAGGTGGCCGTGGACCAGAACAATGACGTACCGCGCTCCTTTGCGGTGTGCGCGTACCTCCAGGACATCCTCCTCACCCATCATCCGGTGCTGCGCAAGACCAGGCTGCAGGTCCGGCTCGACTGCCCCGAACACCTGGAGGTCGATAGTTACCCCGGAGCCTGGTCGCAGATCATTTCCAACCTGATCGCCAACTCGCTCACCCATGGCTACCCGGAGGGCACCGAGGGCGGGCTGATCGACCTTCAGGTGCGGGAAATCGGCGAGCAGATAGAGCTGGTCTATCGCGACAACGGCAAGGGCATGGGCCGCGAGGTGGCTGCCAAGGTCTTTGAACCCTTTTTCACCACCAATCGCCAGGGCGGCGGCAGCGGCCTGGGCATGCACATCGTCTACAATGTGGTCACCCAGCAGCTGCAGGGAACCATCCGCCTCCGCTCCGAACCGGGCCAGGGGGTTGAGTTCACCATGACCATGCCCAAGGTGCTGCGGCCGTCTTCGGCCGGTTGAGACACAGAATATTACCAGGGAAGGAAGGCGGCTGGGCCAACCCAGCACAACACGTCGATCGGGATGGATCGCCGGCAGGAAGCGAGGTCTCACCATGTTTAAAAAAACCAGTCAATCGAGCCAGACGCCGGCTGTCCAGGCACCGCCCTGGCGAATCCTCATTGTTGACGACGAACCCGAAGTGCACACCATTACCCGACTGACGCTCGGAGACCTGAGCTTTTCCGGCCGGCCGATGGAGTTTCTCTCCGCCGAAAGCGCGGCCCAGGCCCGCGAGATTCTCGACCGCGAGAGCGACATCGCGCTGGCCTTTGTCGATGTGGTCATGGAAACCGACGAGGCCGGCCTGGATCTGGTCACTTACATCCGCACCGAGCTGAAGAACACGGCCATCCGCATAATCCTGCGCACCGGCCAGCCGGGCAAGGCCCCGGAACGGCAGGTGATCCGCGATTTCGAGATCAACGACTACATCAGCAAAACCAGCGCCTCGGCCGACAAGCTCTTCACCTCGACCCTGACTGCCCTGCGGGCCTATGACGGCGTCATTGCCCTGGAACTCTCCAACCGGCGCCTGGAGCGGTACCGCGAGGGCCTGGAAAAGGTCATCGTCGCCTCGGCCAACCTCTTTGAACACCGGTCGCTGCGGCTCTTTGCCTGCGGCCTGCTTCGCCAGATCAGCGGCCTGCTGTTCCACACCGAAGGCTCCTTGCTGCTCAGTTTCGACGGCCTGACCGTGGCCAAACGGGATACCAATATCGAGGTGCTGGCCAAAACCGGGCGCTTCGAGGCAGGCCAGATCAGCGGCCTGCCCGCCCAGGTTATGGCCAAACTCGAGCAGACTCTGGAGAACAAGCGCTCGATGGTCATCAACGATACCTTTGTCGGCTATTTCCCGACCAAGAACGGTATCATCAACATGAGCTACCTCGACGGCATCTCCGGTATTGACTCCGTCGATCTGAAGCTGATCGAGATCTTCTCCAAGAACATCGGCGCCGCCTTCGAGAACCTCTACCTCGACCAGGAGATCTACGACACCCAGGCCGAGATCATCACCACCCTGGGCGACGTCATGGAGACCCGGTCGCACGAGTCGGCCAATCATGTCCGCCGGGTAGCCCATCTGGCGACCATGATGGCCCGGGACCTCTCCCTGCCGGACGAAGAGTGCGACCTGATCCGGGGTGCTTCGCCCATGCACGACATCGGCAAGGTGGCCATCCCCGACGGCATCCTGCTCAAGCCTGGCCCCCTCAACGACCTCGAATGGACGAAGATGAAGGAGCATGCCAGCATCGGCGAGAGCATCTTCTCCCGCTCCAACCGCCCCATCTTCAAAACCGCGGCCATCATCGCCGGTCAGCACCACGAACGCTTCGACGGCTCGGGCTATCCCCGCGGCCTGCGCAGCGACGAGATCCATCTCCACGCCCAGATCGTCGGTCTGATTGACGTTTTTGACGCCCTGGCGCACCGGCGCTGCTACAAGGATCCCTGGCCCATGGAAAAGATTCTGGAACTGATCAGAAACGAGCGCGGGCAGCAGTTCGACCCTATGCTGGTCGACTGTTTTCTCGACAATTTCAGTTCGGTCTGCGATATACTCAACACCTTCCCCGATTCGGGGGCGGTCACACACTGCGAGGCGAACCAGGCCAGCTGAGCAACATCGGACCAGAACCCTTCACCGCGACCAACCAACGGGTGACCTCTTCCAGGAGAACCGATCATGCCTGTCCGTTTTCGCTGTTTTCTCGCAAGTGGGTTGGCAGGGCTGGCCATTCTTGGCCTGTGCCTGCAGGGTTGCTCCGAGCAGGAAGATCTTTCCGGGGCATCGAAGAAGAACAAGGGTGTCCAAGTCGCCGCGATCAAGGACACAGTGCCGGTTCCGTCTGCTACCGAACCGGCTAAAACGCCGGACAAGTCCGGCCGACGGGTCGACGACCCGCTCATCCTCGCCGGAGCTGATTTCCTGCCCGGCCTGATCGAAACCGCTGAAAAAGGCCCTTTTGTCGATTTGCTCAAGGCCATGGACGAGGTCTATACCGAGGGGGAGATCAAGATTTTGGTAGCGCCCACGGCCCGGAATATGGATAATGTCGCCCGCGGCATCGTTGATCTCGCCTTTCCGGCTATCCGCCTCCGTCCGGAAACCGACGCCAGCCTGCCCATGCGCTACTCCACCCGGGCCTACGGCGAGGTCACCTTTGTCATCTACAGCAACGTGAACAAACCGATCAGCCGCAGAGACCTGAAAGAGGGGCTCAAGGTGGACAAATTCCCCTATGCGGTGGAGGCCCCGGCCGACACCTGGGACTTCCCGTATTTACCCTTCACCACCTTTGAAAACGCCCTCAACAAGGTGGCCAGCGGCCGCATCGACGCCCTGGTCTGGGCCCAGGAGGAAACGGACCTGGTGCTGCGACAGATGAAGCTGACCAATATACGCCGCGAACTGTACGGCAGCTACGAAGACCTCTTCATGCTGCCGCGCGGCCCGCGGGGAGACCATATAGATGCCGTCATCACCCGGACGCTCGACCGCCTGCAGGCCAGCGGCCGGTTGCGGGAGATTTACGGCCGGATCCACCAGCCCTATGACCCCTGGCAGCCCGCAACACAACCATGACCCGCTGATGTCCCATACCACTTCTCTCCCCTCGTCGCCCGACCTGCCTCCAATGGTCGGCTTCATCGGCTGGCACAATTCCGGCAAGACCACCCTGGCCAGCCGGGTAGTGGCCCTGCGGCATGCCCGCGGATTTGCTGTGGCGGTGATCAAATCGACCAAGGAGCGCGGCCTGAATCCGGAGCCTGAACAGACCGACACCGCCATTCATCGCCGCAGCGGGGCCGACCCGGTCCTGCTGGTCGCCCCTGATCAGCTGATTGTCCGCGCCCGCGCCGATGGCCGGGATCTGTCTGCCCTGGTCGACCGCTATTGCCGCCATGCGGATCTGGTGATTGTCGAGGGGTTCAAGCAGGCTGCCGGCCTGGCCAAGATCGAGGTGCGGCGGGACGCGGCCGCACCGCTGTTGCGGGATCAGGTGGAGGGCGTGATTGCGGTGGCCACCGATCTGCCCCTTGGCGGCGGCCCGGTCTTCGCTCTCGACGATGCCGGGGCGATCGCCGATCTGATTGAGCACCGGTTTCTCCGTGACCCGCAGCACCCACCTCCAGCCGAGATGCATCTGCTGGTCAACGGCCAGGAGACGCCTCTTGCCGAGTCGCAACGCCAACAGCTCTGGCAGTGCCTCCAGGCTGCCGCGGGCTCCCTCGAATCCCTGCCCGGCGGGGCAACACTCACCCTGCGAATCGAATGTCAATGCGGCCCGAACCAGGACTGACCGGCCCGGTACCATCCCCCTCGCACAAGGCGGGTCTGCCGCCGGGCAGCCTGGTGCATGTGGGCCAGTCGCCCGCAACAGCCAGCCAGGTCAGCCTGATCTGCTTCCACGACGACCATCACGAGGAGCATCCGGTCCACTCCATCGACGACATCCTCCGTCACCGAGACAGCGACGTCTTTGTCTGGGTGCACTGCGAGGGGCTCGACATCGTGCCGCTGCTGGCCGCCATCGGCGAACACTTCAAAGTGCACCCCCTGGTGCTGGAGGACATCCTCAACACCCACCAGCGGCCCAAGTTCGAGGAGGAGGACGACTACCTGTTCGTGGTGCTCAAGACCCTGACCAGCCATCAGGGACTTGCGGTGCGGCATGAGCAGATCAGCATGCTGCTGTTTCAACGGATGCTGATCACCTTCCGGGAGCAGCAGGATGACGCCTTCGACTCCATCCGCCAGCGTCTGCGCAACGGCCGCGGACGCATCCGCACTCTGGGGACCGATTACCTCATGTATGTGATCATGGATACGGTGGTGGACCGGTATTTCACCCTGTCCGACACCCTGGAGGAGGCGATCGAGGCGGTAGAGGTCAAGCTGCTGGCCAAACCGCGCCCCCAGACCTTTGCCACCATCCAGCTGCTCAAGCGGGAACTGGTCTTCGTCCGCAAGGCCATCGCGCCGCTGCGCGAGGTGATGACAGCCCTGCAGCGCAGCGAAAGCCAGCTTATCCAGGCCAAGACCCTGCCCTACTTCCGCGACGTCCTCGACCACGCCATCCGGGTGATCGAGACTGTGGACTCCTTCCGCGACCTGATCAACGGCATGCTGGACATCTATCTCACCAGCATCAGCAACCGGATGAACGAGGTCATGAAGGTACTGACCGTGTTCGCCACCATCTTCATTCCCCTGACCTTTCTCGTCGGCATCTATGGCATGAATTTCGACTATATGCCCGAATTGCACTGGAAATGGTCCTATCCTATCCTCTGGGGTTTCTTTCTGCTCATCCCGGCGGGTCTGCTGCTCTATTTCAGAAAAAGAAAATGGCTGTGATCTGATCCGTCACTCCGGATTCAGGACTGGACCTCGACACTGTCCGTCAGGGGAATGGGCTCTTCCTCGGAGAGCGGCAGGAAGACCCGGAAGGTGCTGCCCGACCCTGACTTGCTCTCGACCACGATGATGCCGTCATGGGCCTTGATCAGGCCGAGGCTCACCGGCAATCCCAGGCCTCTGCCGGTGAATTTGCTGGTGAAGAAGGGATCGAACAATTTCTCGAGGTGCTGCTTCTCGATGCCGCTGCCATTGTCGGCAACGGTCAGACTGGCATAGCCGGAGCGCCGTGGCTTCCAACCCGCGGGAAAGCGGCGCCATTCGGGTATGGCCGCGGCCGTGGCCTCGCCCACGCTCACCTCGACCCACCCCGCTCCGGTCATTGACTCGATGCTGTTGGTCACCAGGGTCGTCAACACCTGCTGGATCTGTTTGCTGTTCAGCAGCACCACCGGCCCGGGCGTGCGCAGCGCAACCCTGATCGTCACTCCGGCCGGGGCAAGCGACTGCAGCTTGGGCAGGTGATGCCGGCAAACCTCGGCCAGGTCATGGGGCGATCTGGGCGAGGTGGTCTGGCCGAGATAGGTGCGGATCAGTTTGCTGATGTCCGCGGCCCGGGCCGCCGCCTGCATGGCCTGATCGAGATCACGGGTGCATTGGGCCGAGGTCTGTTTGTCGTCCAGGGCAAATTGGATAAATCCCATGACCATCATCAACTGGTTGTTGAAATGATGGGCAATGGCCGCAGCCATGCGCCCCAGGCTCTCCTCCTTCTGCAACTGCCAGTTGAGGCTCTCCAGTTCGGCGCGCACCTCCTCCAGACGCCTGCGCTCGCTGATGTCGCGGATGGCGGCAACGTGTATCGGCCTGCCCTTGTCCATGTAAAACCGGGCCGTGATCTCCACCGGGAACACCGTGCCATCCTTCCTGCGGTGCCAGCGCAGGGGAATGGCGACCACCTCGCCGGAGTGCGCCGGGATGCGGTTGATTCTCCCGGTTTCCTCCGGCTCGGCCGAAAGTTCGAGGTTGCGCATTGCCAGCAGCTCTCCCCGGCTGTATCTATACAGAGCGATGGCCGCCAGATTGGCCTCGAGAATGCGGCCTTCGGCATTATCGACCAGGAATATGGCGTCAGGCTCGGCCTCGAACAGCTGCCGGTACCGAGCCTCACTGTCCTCCAGCACCTCTTTGGTGGCATTGCGGCGGCAGCGCTGCAGGGCGTTGACCGCCAGCAGGACCAGGGCGATGACGCCAAGCAGGGCGGACAGGATTCGGCCGGTCCGTCGGCCGACTTCGCCGATGTCCGCGCGGGCAGGGGTATGCAGCAGGGCCAGGGGTTTCTGGTCGATATCCCTGAGCAGCAGGTACACCCGATCCCCCTGAGGCTGGGGGACAGGAGTGGCCGCCGTGCCGGCGAGCCTTTCAAACAGTTCCTCCTCCCTTAGCGACATTTCTTCGCGCACCGTCAGGGCCATGGCCGTGCCGGTCTGGACGGACAGGGTCTGGAGGAGTGCCGGGGTGAGAAAACGCCCCACAGCCAGCGCCCCCCGAGACAGCCCTTCTTCCCGGGCGGGCACAATGGGTCGGGCCACCAGTAGGAGGAGCCCCTCTTCGGTGTTGACAAGTCCCTCAAGATGGGCCTGCCCCGTGAGGACCTGCCCCAATCTTTGCAGAATGGGCGGTGACCGGCCGGCAAGGAGGTCCAGCGTGACCTGGCGACGCAGGCCAGGATGAAAGACCCAGGACCGGCGACAGTATCCATCCTGGTCGAACACGGCCAGCAGATCGATGCCACTGGCCATGGATACAGCGGCAGCCTGGATATCATCAGTGGAGGGAAGTTGGTCAAGGGCGGCAATGTCCTCGCTGCCGGCCAGGTCAGCGGCAATCTCCACCAGACCGCGCAGTTGGCCGCTGAGGCCGGCCAGGGCTCGTTGATGATCCTCCAGGGATTGCGATGATGCCAGCGCAAGAAAGGCCGGCTGCACTATGCGCGTGTTGATGGCGAAAACAAGGAACACCGCCAAGCTGCATCCGCCTGCCACCTGCGCCAGGAGCAAACCGAACCGGCGAACGGTGAAACAGTCGCGAAAGGCTGCAGGCGATGGGGTGATTTTATGCTGGGAAGCCCGTGCCATGACGAGTTGCCATCGGTATCATTCTCGTGACCATGGGCAATCGGCGGTCAGTCCGGATTTGCTGGCCCCGCCGAAAGCAATGAAAAAACAGGGGTAATATGATATGATAGAGTACAATACCTTTTGTTGCCAACCAAGGTTTGGTCATGATTCCTTTCTATCCTCTCAATCGCTGATTCGTTTGTGAACGCCGAGTTCGTCCATTCCGCCCTGCAGCAACTGGCCGATCCGGCTGATGCTGCCCATGCGCAACGCTATTTCAAGACCGGCCCCGGCCAGTATGGCGAGGGCGACCGGTTCCTCGGCATCCGCGTGCCAGTGCTTCGACGCCTGGTCCCGCGTTTTGTCGGCGCCGGCCTGCCGGTGCTGCTCGAACTGCTGCATTCTCCCTGGCACGAGGAGCGGCTGTTTGCCCTCCTGCTGATGACTACCCGGTTTGCCAGGGGCAGCGATCAGGAGCAGGCCGCGGTCTATGCGCACTATCTGGCCAACACGCAATGGATCAACAACTGGGACTTGGTGGACTGCTCGGCCCATGCCATCGTCGGAGCCTTCCTTGAGCGCCGCGATCGCACCGTGCTGCGCGATCTTGCCGTCAGCCCGAGCCTCTGGGAGCGGCGCATCGCCATCATCGCCACCCTGCATTTCATCCGCCGGCATGATTTTGCCGATTGTCTCGCCGTGGCCGGGCTTTTGCTGCACGACCGGCACGACCTGATTCACAAGGCTGCGGGCTGGATGCTGCGTGAAGTGGGCAAGCGCGACCAGGCCGCGGCGGAGGTGTTCCTGCGCGCACACTGCCGTGTCATGCCCCGAACCATGTTGCGCTACGCCATCGAACGACTGCCGCAAGCCGCCAGGATGGCCTACCTCCAGGGCCGCATCGAGCCCCTGCCCTCGCCACCTTCCTGAACTCTACCCCCTGCCCCTGCAGACGCTCCGGCGAGATCGCCCGGCCTGGTTTTTCACTGTCCCCTGCCGGTACAAAGCGAATCATTTCAGAGTTTTTTTATTGACAGGGGGCAAGCGGTATATTTCGATCCTTTTGCAGTATTTCTCCTTTTTGATGAATCAGGTTGGTGGCCTGACCAGCGGGAAACGGCGTTTCCGCCCCGGCCATCGAACCTCCACACACAGGTATGACAATGATTGATATGGATCATGACGAAGAAGGCGTTATTGTCGAAGAATGCGGCATCTGCGGTGGCGACATTATCGTCGAGCCCGACTGCGAGGAGGACGATGTCGTGTACTGCAACGACTGCGAGGCGGAATACCTCATCCGGTCCATGGATCCGGTCCGCTTGCAGTTGCTTGACGACGACGACGAGAATGACGATGACGACGAGTCCTACAAGGAGGAGTACGACTGAGCCATGGCCACCCGCCCTTGCCCGCGAGGCCTGTTCTCCATCGAGATCCTTTGCCACCAAGGTGTATTGCTATGAACTTTCTCAATCTGCCGGCGAAAAAGATTCCCTACAACCAGGCCAAGGCCGTTATCCTGCCCATTCCCTGCGGCGGCAACGCCAAGGCGAATCTGGCCGTGAACAAGGGACCGGAGGCCATCCTCCAGGCCTCCCAGGTGCTGTCCGCCTATGATGTGGAGACCGACACCGATCTTGGCGAACTCGGCCTGCTGACTGCGGACCCGCTCGTCTGCCCGGACGGGGCGCAGGAGGCGGTCGAGGAGGTGTTTAACCAGGCGCAGCAGCACTTCAAAAAGAACAAATTCGTCGCCGCCATCGGCGGCAGCCACCTGATCAGCCTGGGACTGGCGCGGGCCGCCGCCGAGCAGCACGACAACTTGAGCATCCTCCATCTGGGCGCGCACCCGCACATGATCGTGGCCGAAACCCTGGACGAATCCGGCGTCATGGCTAAGATCAAGGAGAAGTTCCCGGTCTCGCACATCGGCATCCGCAGCATGACCAGGCCGGAGCGGAAGAAGATCCACCTCGACAATCTGGTCTTTGCCCGCGACATCCACCGCGACGGCGTCAATGCGGCCGTGGATGTGATCGAGTACCTGAGCCCCAAGGTCTATGTCGCCATTCACCTGGACGTGTTCGACCCGGCCTGCATGCCGGCCGTGGCCAGGCCCGAGCCCGGCGGCCTGGACTGGTACACCCTCAATGCCCTGATCCGCACCGTGGCGCGGGAGAAAACCATTGTCGGCTTCGATGTCACCGGGCTGGTGCCGCAGCCGCAGAGTGTCGGCTTTCACACCCACCTGCTGGCCGCCAAGCTGGTCGGCAAGACCCTGATCTACAGCCTGCACAACAATCTCTGAACAATCCCTGACGGCGCCGCGATCCGAACTGGATGGCGGCGCCGTTTTTCGTCCTGCCGTTTTCCCTGCCCCAAGTCCTGCTCGTTCACCCTGGCACTGTCTGACTCTGGCAAATCAGCCTTTCCTGGCCAGGGACACCAACAAAAAAAATAGCCGAACCGGGTCATTTCCGGTAATACTCCTGCACCATTGGCACACGGCGTCCCGAACCAGCGCCGACGGTGTATTTTCTGTCCTGGCAAGGAAGAGCGATACATGAACAAGGCTGTTGTCGTCGAACTCGATCACGTCTGCAAGACCTTTGGCCGCCACGTCGCCCTGGACGACATCTGCCTGAGCGTGGCCGACGGCGAATTTCTCAGCCTGCTCGGTCCCTCGGGCTGCGGCAAGACCACCCTGCTCCGCCTCATCGGCGGCTTCGAATCCTGCACCAGCGGGACCTTGACCCTGGACGGCCAACCCATGGTTGGGGTGCCGCCGGAACGGCGCGCGGTCAACACTGTGTTTCAGAACTACGCCCTGTTTCCGCACATGACGGTCTTCGACAACGTGGCCTTTGGCCTGCGCATGGGGAAGAAAACGGAGCAGGAAATCACCCGCGAAGTGGTCCAGGCCCTGGAACTGGTGCAGCTCACCGGCATGGAACACCGCCGTCCGGCCGAACTCTCCGGCGGCCAGCAGCAGCGGGTCGCCATTGCCCGGGCCATTGTCAACAAGCCGCGGGTGCTGCTCCTGGATGAACCGCTGTCCGCCCTCGATCACCGCCTGCGCAAGCAGATGCAGAAGGAGCTCAAACAGTTGCAGCGCACGCTCGGCATTACCTTCATCCTTGTCACCCACGACCAGGACGAGGCCTTTGCCATGTCCGACCGGGTGGTGGTGATGCAGGCCGGACGGATTGAGCAGATAGGCTCGCCCATGGAGATCTACGAAGAGCCGGTCAACCTCTATGTGGCCCGCTTTGTCGGCGACATCAACGTGCTTGCCGGCGTCATCCGCGAACAGACCGGTGAGACGAGCTACCGCGCCCTGGTCGAGGGGGCGCGGGTGCTGCTGCAAAGCACCCGGCCGCTCGTCCCGGGACAACACGTCCACATCCTGCTGCGGCCAGAGGATTTCCGCCTCGAACTGGAAGAGGACATGGCCCGATCCCAGGATCTGTCTGCCAAATTTCAGCAGGCGCGACTGCGAGGAACGGTCCGGCGCATTTTCTACCACGGCGCCACCTACGACGTGGAGGTGAATCTGGACAGCGGCGCCCGGGTGCAGGTGACCGAGTTCTTCGACGAAGACAGCGACAACCTCTATTTCAAGCCCGGCGACCTGGTGGCGCTCGGCTGGCACGAAGGCTGGGAGGTGGTCCTGCCCCATGCGGAGTAATGCCCTGTTCCGGCGATTGCTGATCAGCGGCACCTGCCTGTGGGTGGCAATCCTGGCGCTCGTGCCCTACCTGATCCTGCTGGTCGCGAGTTTCCTTGAGCGCGGCACGGACACCCTGGTCCGACCCGGCCTGACCCTGACCAATTACCTGAACCTGCTCGATCCGGCCATCTTCGGCATGGCCATCGACTCCATCGTGCTTGCGGCCGTGGCGGCCCTGCTCTGCCTGCTCGCCGGCTACCCCTTTGCCCATATCCTGGCGCGCGCCTCGGCCAGGGCACAGCCCCTGCTCCTGCTCCTGGTGATGATCCCCTTCTGGACCAACTCGCTCATCCGCACCTATGCCTTGGTGATGATGCTCAAGGCAGACGGCGTGATCAACAGCCTGCTGCTGCGGGCCGGGCTGATCGAACAGCCCATGAATCTGCTGTACACGCCCATGGCGGTGTTCATCGGCCTGGTCTACACCCTGCTGCCCTTCATGATTCTGCCCCTCTACGCCTCGCTCAAGGCCATGGATCAGCGCCTGCTCGAGGCCGGCCGCGACCTGGGCGCGGGCAGGTTGCAGAATTTTGTCCGCATCACCCTGCCCCTGACCATGCCCGGGATCATTGCCGGCTGCATGCTGGTCTTCCTGCCCTCGCTGGGCTGCTTCTACATTGCCGACATCCTCGGCGGGGCACGCACCATGCTGCTGGGCAACTACATTCGCGACCAGTTTCTTGTCTTCCGCGACATCCCCATGGGCGCTGCTGCCAGCGTCACCATGACTGTTGTCATGGTGTTGATGCTGCTGTTGTATTATCTGGCCAGCCGCCGCTCGGGCAAGGAGCTGATCCAATGAGCCGCCTGCTCAGGAACTGTTACGCCGCCCTGGTGTACGGCTTTCTCTATCTGCCGCTGCTGCTGGTGGCAGTGTTCTCCTTCAACAGCTCCAAGTATTCGCTGGGCTGGAAAGGCTTCACCCTGGACTGGTACGTCCGGCTGTGGCAGAACACGGCCCTCATGACCGCGGCGGTCAACTCGTTCATCGTCGCCGCCTGCGCCGCCACCCTGGCCACCATCCTCGGGACCGTGGCCGCCTTTATTCTGCACCGCTACCGCTTTCCCGGCCGCAAGGTCCTGTTCGGCACCCTGTTCGTGATGATGATGTCACCGGACATCGTCATCGCCATCTCGCTGTTGCTGCTCTTCCTGGCCCTGCACCTGCCGCTCGGCTTTCCCACCCTGCTCGCGGCCCACACTGTGCTCTGCGTACCCTTTGTCGCCACTACGGTTTTCTCCCGTTTTCATGGCTTCCAGGCTGACATCGTCGATGCCGCCCGCGATCTCGGCGCCGGCGAATACCAGATCTTCCGCCGCATCGTCCTGCCCATCGCCGCACCTGCCGTGGCCGGTGGCTGGCTGCTCAGCTTCACCTTGTCGCTCGACGACGTCATCATCAGCTTCTTCACCACCGGCCCGGACTTCGAGGTGCTGCCCCTGCGGATCTATTCCATGGTCCGGCTCGGCATCAAGCCCGACGTCAACGCCCTGTGCGTGGTCATGATGGCGTTCACGATCCTGGCCCTGCTGCTCACCAGAATTCTACTCAAGGAGAAACAATGATGACCCTGTTGCGCCAAGCCCTGATGACCCTGATGCTGCTCCTTGTCGCCGCCGTGCCCGGCCACGCCGCGGGCAAGGTGCTTAACCTCTATATCTGGTCCGAATACATCCCCGACGAGGTGATCGCCGCCTTTACCAAGGAAACCGGGATCAAGGTCAAGGTCTCCACCTACGACAGCAACGAGGCCATGTATGCCAAGGTCAAATTGGTGGGCAAGGGCTACGACCTGGTGGTGCCCTCCTCGGATTATGTCGGCCTGATGCGGCGGGAAGGGCTGCTTGCACCCATCGATGTCAAGAAAATACCAAACTTCGGCCTGATAGAGGCTCGCTTCACCAACCAGTCCTTTGATCCGGGCAACCAGTACTCGGTGCCCTACATGTGGGGTTCGACCGCGATCGCGGTCAACACCGGCCTGATCCCGGCCGAGTCGGTACAGTCCATGGCTGACCTGTGGAAGCCGGAACTCAAGGGCAAACTGCTGTTGCCCAACGATTCCAGGGAGGTCATGGGCATCGGCCTCAAGGCGCTGGGCTACTCGATCAACGAGACCGACCCGGAGCACCTGCGTCAAGCCTATGAAAAACTGCTGGGCCTGATCCCGAGCGTGCGCGTCTTTGACAGCGACTCGCCCAAGCAGGCCCTGCTCGCGGGCGAGGTGGCCGCCGGTCTGGTGTGGAACGGCGAGGCCTACGTGGCCAATGGCGAGAACGCCGCGATCAGGTACGTGTATCCCAGGGAGGGATTCAGCCTCTGGCTGGACAGCTTCTGTATGCCCAAGGGGGCCAAGAACATCGAGGCGGCCTATGTCTTCCTCGAGTACGTGCTCCGGCCCCAGGTCGCGGCCGCCATCAGCAAGGAGATGGGCTATTCCTCGCCCAACAGCAAGGTGTTCGACTTCCTGCCCGCGGAGATGAAAGTCAATGCCATCTTCAACCCGCCGGCGTCAGAGGCGGCGCGAGGCGAGTTTCTCGA
Source organism: Desulfobulbus sp. (assembly GCA_041738515.1). GTDB lineage: Bacteria > Desulfobacterota > Desulfobulbia > Desulfobulbales > Desulfobulbaceae > Desulfobulbus. The sequence continues at coordinate 428 of JBGSPP010000098.1, read as the reverse complement.
CAGCCTGGATGACAAGACCTTGAAAATCTACGAGGGCTACTGGGTCAAACTGAAGACGGACAAGTAACCAGGAAGGGCGTGCATCAGGGCGGCGTGACGGGCAGGGCCTGTCACGCCGTTTGTATGCACGGGAATCGGGATGGGGCGGATGGGGCGCGGATGTCCATGGCCGCTCTTCTCGCGAGGTCGAAGACCATAGGGCACGTCGCAGCCGCCGGCAAAGGGCCGACGGCCACGGGACTGCGGCAGCGAAAAGGTACGACTCAGAGGCTGATTTTCGCGCCTAATGTATCGACAAACCTGGCCAGCCAGGCGGGATGGGCCGGCCAGGCGGGCGCGGTCACCAGGTTGCCCTCGACATGGGCCGCGTCCATGGCCACGGCCACATACTGGCCGCCGGCCAGACGAATCTCCGGCGAACAGGCAGA
>JBGSPP010000093.1:0-2139 GCA_041738515.1 Desulfobulbus sp. | reverse complement strand
CCGGCCGCTGGAGTTCGGCCTGCGGATCAATCCCGAACACTCCGAGGGCGCAACGCCGCTCTATGATCCCTGTGCGCCCGGCTCGCGGCTGGGCATTCGCCTGGCCGAGTTCCGGGCCGATCTGCTCGACGGCGTCAGCGGCCTGCACTGGCACAACCTCTGCGAGCAGGATGCCGACTGCCTGGAGCGCACCGTGGCCGCGGTAGAACGCAACTTTGCCGAAATCCTGCCGCGGATGCGTTACATCAACTTCGGCGGCGGCCATCACATCACCCGGCCGGGTTACGACCTGGATCTGCTGGTCGCGGTGGTCAACCGCTTCCAGCAGCGCTGGGGCGTCCAGGTCTACCTCGAGCCCGGCGAAGCCGTGGCCCTCAACTGCGGCTATCTTGTGGCCACGGTGCTGGACGTGGTCCAGGCGGACATGCCGGTGGCCATCATCGATGCCTCGGTCCCGGCCCACATGCCGGACGTGCTCGAGATGCCCTACCGGCCGCACATCATTGGTTCGGGCCTGCCCGGCGAGAAGCCCTTCACCTGCCGCATCGGCGGGCTCTCCTGCCTGGCCGGCGACGTGGCGGGCGAATACTCCTTTGACGCGCCGCTTGCAACCGGCGACCGGCTGATCTTCACCGACATGGCCATCTACACTATGGTCAAGACCAACACCTTCAACGGCGTCCAGTTGCCGTCCATCATACTCTACCACCCGGAAACCGAAGCCGTGCAGCTGATCCGCCGTTTCGGCTATGAGGATTTCAAGACCCGCCTGAGCTGAACCCGCCATCCGCCTGTCCACCTGCCTGTCACTGCCGCCGGGATCCCCGGCCGTCCTCCTGTCCCCACCATTTCCCGCTTCCGACTGGCTGCCGCTCCCTGCCTCAGGGCCTTCGATCCCCGGTGTCCCCGCCGCGCAGGTCCAGGGTAGTGCGGGCGATGAGAAAGGCGCTCACCGGCGCGGTGATGAAGAGAAAAAAGGTGATCAGCAGTTCGTGCAGGCTGAGGCCCACGCCATGGCTGCCAAACGAGATGGCTGAGGCGATAAGGATGCCGCCCACGCCCAGCGTGGTGGCCTTGGTCGGCCCGTGCAACCGCATGAAAGCGTCGGGCAGACGGGCCAGGCCAATGGAGCCGATCAGGGAGAAGGCCCCGCCGATGATGAGAAACAGGGTGATCAGCAGTTCGGTCATCAGGTGTGCTCCTATTCGATGATGTCGCCGCGCAGCAGGTAGCGGCACAGGGCAACCGTACCGATGAACCCCATAAGGGCTATCAGCAGGGCGGCCTCGAAATAGACGCTGATCCCGGCATGGATGCCGTATACGATCAGCAGGGCGATGGTGTTGATGTACATGGTGTCCAGTGCCAGGATGCGGTCCGTCGGCTCCGGCCCGCGGATCAGACGGTACAGATTCAGCAGCAGGGCGACCCCGATGCAGCAGAAGGCGAAGACGAGAGCTGCGGTCAGCATGGGAAGATCTCCTTCAGGGGCGCTTCGTAGCGGTGCTTGATCCGGGCCACAAGCTGGGCCTCGTCGTCCAGGTCAAGGACATGGATGAGCAGGGTGCGCCGGTCCGGGCTCAGGTCCGCCGACACGGTCCCTGGCGTCAGCGAGACGGTGTGGGTGAGGACGACGATGGCAAACTCGTTGTCCAGGTCCACAGGCAGCCGGATGAAGGCCGGTCGCAGCCGGTCTGGCGGGCCGACGATCAGCCGGGCCACGATCAGGTTTGCCGCGGTGATGTCCCAGAGCAGCACCAGCAGATACCGCACCAGTTTGAGCGGATGCCGGATGCACAACCGGCGCGGCCGAAAGCGGACGGTGAACAGCGGCAGGGCAAGCGCGATCAGGGCGCCGAGCACGATCTGCCCTGTCGCGGCCGAATTGTTCAGGAGCAGCCAGAGCCCTGCCAGGGACAGGCTCAACAGGGGTTGGGGCAACCAGCGGTTCATGGCCTCAGCTCCGGGGCAAGGACAGCGGCGCGGTAGGCAGCCGGGGAAAGCAGTTGGACGGCGGCAGCCTCGGCATAGCGGCTGACTGGGCCGGCGAAGACCGACAGCAGAATGGAGGCGGACAGCAGCAGGACAACCGGAATGATGCGGGCCATCGGCAGGGGCAGGCGGGGCGGGGCTGCGCCT
>JBGSPP010000034.1:0-7277 GCA_041738515.1 Desulfobulbus sp. | reverse complement strand
CGATGAAGATGATGCAGGGGGCCTTCTTCTTGCCCTCGTTGAACAGGTCGCGCACCCTTGACGCGCCGATGCCGACGTACATTTCGACGAAGTTGGAGCCGCTGATCGAGAAGAACGGCACTCCGGCCTCGCCGGCAATGGCCTTGGCCAGGAGGGTCTTACCCGTGCCCGGCTCGCCGTAGAGCAGTACCCCGGTGGGCACCCGCGCCCCTGCCTCGACGAATCGCTTCGGGTTCTTGAGAAAGTCGATAATCTCCTCGACCTCCTCCTTGGCCTCGTCGATGCCGGCGACGTCATCAAGTTTTATTTTCGATTCCTCCGGGTTGATCAACCGGGCACGGCTCTTGCCGAAGGCCAGCGCCCGCCCGCCTCCTCCCCCGCCCTGGCTGCCGCCCCGCTGAGCATAGAAAAACCAGAGAAACCCGAACAGCAGCAGGGGCAGCCAGGTGAGCAGGGCCTGGAAATACCAGGGCGTCTGCGGTTTCTCCTCGGCCAGGACAGCAACGTTCTTTTTCACCATCAACTGCAGGGCCTCGCTGGCCGGCGGCAGAAATGTCTTGTTGCGGTTGCCGTCGCCGCCCTCCCACAGGGCGGTGCTGTCAACGAGGGTCACCTTGGTGATGGCGCCGGCCTCGACCTTGCGCAGGAACTCAGTGTAGGGAACAGCGTGGGCGTTGTCCGGCGATTTCTTGCAGTAGCCGATGGCAAAGAGAGAGACGAGGGCGATGATCAGCCAGATGGACAGGTTCTTGTACAGTTGCTGCACGACGCGCTCCTGGGTGATGGGGTTGGGGGCAGGACGAGACGACGCGGGCGGAATATTCCGCGGGTTCAGTCGGTCGAGCCTCGCGATGGCGAGGTCCGTGCTGCCGTGACCGCGCCTTGTGGGAACGAGCTACCATACTTGAGAAAAAAGGTAAAGCGAACGGGCGTGGTGGCGGGCGGTTCGGTTCGGCCAGGAGAGGCACTCGCCTGGAGAGATCCCCTTGTCTGTTTCCTCCATGGCAGCTGGCGCCAATCCCCGGGTCATTTGGACCCGGACTGGTCCAGTCCCGTTTCTTTTTGACCCGCGCCGCAAAATACCTGTTGTTTTCAGCAGGTTTCGGGAGTTTTCGTTCTCCTTGCCGGCATGGTCGGCCTGTTGACTCGGTCGTTTTGGGGCATTTCGTCCTCGAAGCAGTTTGGGAGTTCTAGTAAAATGCTATAGTTCCGTCATTATTTTGTTGGCACGATCGTTGCTATGGAAAGAGTGCGCATCTTTTGGATCCAAACGAGGCCGGAGAGAAGGTTCAGCACGCAAACACTAGCAAAAAGGAAGGTGTCATTATGGCGGTTCGTGAGCAAGTATACGGCTATTTCATTCCCAGCGTCACCCTGATCGGTATTGGCGCAGCCAAGCAGATTCCGGAAAAGATCAAGGCCCTCGGCGGCTCCAAACCGTTGATCGTCACCGACAAGGGCATCACCGGCGCGGGCATCACCAAGCAGATCACCGATCTGCTCGACGCGGCCAAGATGAAATACGTGGTCTATGACGAGACTATCCCCAACCCCACTGACAAGAACGTCCACGCCGGCGTCGAGATCTACAAGAAAGAGAAATGCGACAGCCTGATCACCCTGGGCGGCGGTTCCTCCCACGACTGCGGCAAGGGCGTCGGCCTGGTCATCGCCAACGGTGGCAAGATCCATGACTACGAGGGCGTTGACAAATCCACCAAGCCCATGCCTCCCTACCTGGCGGTCAACACCACCGCCGGCACCGCTTCCGAGATGACCCGGTTCTGCATCATCACCGACACCTCCCGCCACGTGAAGATGGCCATTGTCGACTGGCGCGTCACCCCGGGCATTGCCGTGGACGATCCGATGCTGATGGTCGGCATGCCGCCTGCGCTGACCGCGGCTACCGGCATGGACGCCCTCACCCATGCAGTCGAGGCCTATGTCTCCACCATCGCCACCCCGATGACCGACTCGGCCGCCGAGAAGGCCATTGAGCTGATCGCCAAGCATCTGCGTCCGGCCGTGGCCAACGGCCAGGACATCGAGGCCCGCGAGGGCATGTGCTTTGCCCAGTACCTGGCCGGCATGGCCTTCAACAACGCCAGCCTGGGCCACGTTCATGCCATGGCGCATCAGCTGGGCGGTTTCTATGACCTGCCGCACGGCGAGTGCAACGCCATTCTCCTGCCCCATGTGGAGAAGTTCAACCTGATCGCCAAGATGGAGCGTTTCGTCAAGATCGCCGAGCTGATGGGCGAGAACACCGCTGGTCTGGCGCCCCGCGACGCGGCCGAGCTGGCGCTGGTGGCCATCCGCAAGCTGTCGGCCGACATCGGCATCCCCTCTGGCCTGATCGAGCTGGGCAAGCGCTATGGCAAGGAAGTCAAGGCCTCGGATATCGACACCATGGTCGGCAACGCCCAGAAGGATGCCTGCGGTCTGACCAACCCGCGCTGCCCGAAGGACGTGGACGTCAAGGCCATCTACACCGCCGCCCTGTAAGCGGTCTGGCTTGCACGGGTGGATGGCCGGGGACCGGTCGGGCGCAACGTGTCCGAGCCTGGTCGGCTCCGCAGACCATCCACTTGAACCGATCCGGTGCGGCCAACCCCGCCGCCCCCTTGGCGGGCCCGGCCGCACCGACCATCAGCCGTTTCGATGGATGCAGTACGCTGTGGTTGGCGTCGCGGGGCATGGATCTGATCCATGTCCCGCATTTCCTGTTTGCCTGGCTGGTGGCGCGGGGAGTTCTCCTCCCTGTCGCCCGTGCCACCGGGCAGCAACAAGACAGCGCAGGTGGTGATCGATGCAACCATGGTTGGATTCGGGTTGCCGTATCGATGATCGCAAGAGCCAAGACTGACGGAAACCGACTGAAACTGACAGCTGTTGACAAAGATATTATTTTGGATTATTAATGAGATAGTTTTGTTTTACCCAGATTGGGCCCGGGCAGCTGCAGCCGGCCGCAAGATTTCGGCGCCTGCTCGCCCGCGGGCCTCCACGGCATCCCATTTTCCACACAGGAGCAATCGAATGGCTGATACAATTTTTCGCGTCAACATGTCGGACCTGACCACCAAGGTCGAAGCGGTGCCCGAGGCCTGGATGGGACTGGGCGGCCGGGGTCTGACCTCCACCGTCGTCGCCGCCGAGGTCAAGCCCACCTGCCACCCGCTGGGCAAATACAACAAGCTGGTCATCGCCCCGGGCCTGCTCTCCGGCACCCCGGCAGCCAACTCCGGCCGGTTGTCCTGCGGCGCCAAGAGTCCGCTGACCGGCACCATCAAGGAAGCCAACGCCGGCGGCACCTCGGCCCAGATGCTGGCCAAGCTGGGCGTCAAGGCCCTGATCATCGAAGGCCTGCCAGCGGACAGCAGCAAGTGGTACAGTCTGCACGTCAACGCCTCCGGCGTCACCATCAAGGAGGAAACCGAGGTGATCGGCATGGGTAATTTTGCCGTGGTGCAGACGCTGAACAAGCGGCTCGGCGACAAGGTCGGCGTCATCGCCATCGGTCCGGCCGGCGAGATGCGGATGTGCGCGGCCAACCTCTCCATCAAGGATCCGGACAGCCACGTGCGCTCCAGCGGTCGCGGCGGCTTGGGCGCAGTCATGGGTTCCAAGAAGATCAAGTTCATCTCGATCGAGCCGACCGACCAGAAGGTCGAGATCGCCAACCCCGACGCCTTCAAGGCGGCCAACCGCATCTTTGCCAAGGCTCTGGTCGACAGCCCGATCAGCCAGGCCCTGGGCCAGTACGGCACCAACGTGCTCGTCAACATCATCAACGAGTCCGGCGGCCTGCCCACCAAGAACTTCACCACCGGGCAGTTCGCGGGCCACGAGGCCATCTCCGGCGAGACCATGCACGACACCATCGTCGCCCGCAAAGGCAAGCCAAAGCACAACTGCCATGCAGGCTGCGTCATCAATTGCTCGCAGGTCTACAACGACGTCAAGGGCGAGTACAAGACCTCGGGCTTTGAGTACGAGACCATCTGGGCGCTCGGCGCCGACTGCTGCATCGACAACCTTGACCATGTGGCCGAGGCCGACAGCCTGATGGACGATATCGGGGTGGATTCCATCGAGATCCCGGTGGCCTTCGGCGTGGCCATGGAGGCCGGTGTGCTCAAGTTCGGCGACGGTCTTGAACTCTGCCGCATCCTCAAGGAAGAGGTGGCCAAGGGCACCGCGCTCGGCCGGATCATCGGCAACGGCGCCGCTTCGGTGGGCAAGGCCTACGGCATCACCCGCGTGCCGGTGGTCAAGGGCCAGGCCATCCCGGCCTACGACCCGCGCGCCATCAAGGGCATCGGCATCACCTACGCCACCTCGACCCAGGGCGCTGACCACACCATGGGCTACACCATCGCCACCAACATCCTGGGCGTGGGCGGCAAGCTCGATCCCCTGAGCAAGGAAGGCCAGGTGGAGTTGTCGCGCAATCTGCAGATCGCCACCGCGGCCATCGATTCCACCGGCATGTGCCTGTTCATCGCCTTTGCCGCCCTCGATGACCCCACCTGTCTGCCGGCCCTGATCGACCTGATCAACGCGCGCTACGGCATCAACCTGGTGGCGAACGACGTCACCAATCTGGGCATGACCATCCTCAAGACCGAGCACGGGTTCAACCAAGCCGCCGGGTTCACCAACAAGCATGACCGGCTGCCCGAGTTCTTTGAGGACGAGCCCATTGCCCCGCACAACGTGGTCTGGGACATCAGCGACGAGGCCGTCGACTCCTTCTGGAACTTCTGAGCCCCATGCAGCTGACGGTCAAACTGTTCGCCTATTTCCGGGACAACCGCTTCCGGCAGCAGGTCATGGAGTTTCCCGAGGGAACCACGGTTGAGTCGATCATCCGTTCCCTCGGGGTACCGCTCGACGAGGTCGGCGTCACCATGATCAACTCGCGTCACTGCGAGCTGGCGCAGGTTCCGGCAGAGGGCGATCAGCTGGCCATTTTTCCCAACATCGGCGGGGGATGATTCCCCCGCCGGTCCCGTTGTTCATCCATTCCCGCATCCACCGGTCCGCCAGGCCCAAGAGAATCGGCTTGCCTCGAGCGAACGCCGGAGGTACATATCCAACCTGACCGTACCGCACGCCGCAGGACGCGGCGGCAGGTCTTCCCCATCTTCCATCTCCCCTCCGTGGGCGTCCATGGTTCCCCGCAGACGAGGCAGGCACACATGAACGACTTCTTCAAGCTGATCAGCACCTCCGAGTTCGTTGGTCTGTTTGACCGTTTCACCCCGCTTGCACCCGAGAGCGTGCCGCTGGCAGCCGCCCTTGGCCGGGTACTGGCCGAGGACTTGGTCTGCCGGGAGGCCCTGCCGCCGTTTTCCCGCTCGACCATGGACGGCTTTGCCGTCCGCGCCGTCGACACTTTCGGCTGTTCCGAATCGGAGACCGCCCTGTTGACCGTGGTCGGCGAGATCGCCATGGGCGTCTCCGGCCAGGCGATCACCCTGCGACCCGGCCAGGCCGCCCGCATCTGGACCGGGGGCGAGCTGCCGCAGAAGGCAGATGCAGTGGTGATGGTCGAATACACCCACGCCCTTGATGGCGAGACGGTAACCGTGTTCCGGCCGGTGGCGCCGGGCGAGAACGTCATTCGCGCGGGCGAGGATTATGCTGCCGGCGGCCTGGTGTTGCCCCGGGGCAGTCGCCTGCGGCCGCAGGACATCGGTGTGCTCTCGGGATTGGGATACCCGGAAGTATCGGTCTATCGTCGGCCGCGGGTGGCCATCCTCTCCACCGGCGATGAATTGGTGCCGGTGGAGCAGACGCCGCCCCCGGGCAAGATCCGCGACATCAACTCGGCCTCGCTGACCGCCCTGGTTGAGGAGGCGGGCGGCGTCGCCGTGCCGCTGGGCATCTGCGGCGACGATTTTGCGCGCATGCAGGCCGTCTGCGAGCAGGCCCTAACCGAAGCCGATGTGCTTCTGCTCTCCGGCGGCAGTTCGGTGGGGCAGCGCGACTTCACCCTGCGGGTCTTCGAGTCTGTCAGCGGGGCCCAGCTGCTCGCCCACGGGGTTTCCATCCGCCCCGGCAAGCCCACCATCCTGGCCGCCCGCGGCAACCAGGCCCTGTTCGGCCTGCCCGGGCATGTGGCCTCGGCCATGGTGGTCTTTCACCTCTTCGTCCGGCCCCTGCTGCGCCTCTATTCCGGGCTTGGGGCCACCCTTGGCCTGCACACCGCCCAGGTCGTCACTGCCCAGCAGATTCCCTCGGCCATCGGCCGGGAAGACTATGTCCGCGTCCGCCTGAGTCAGGCGGAGGATGGGTCGCTGCTGGCTGCTCCGGTCTATGGCAAGTCCGGCCTGCTCAACCCGCTCATCCGGGCCGACGGCCTTCTGCCCATCGGCCGCGACGTCGAAGGGCTGGACCGCGGCGTCGAGGCGCAGGTGTTATTGTTTCCATGATCAGAGACGGCAAGCGAGTTCTCTCTCTCAACTCCGAACTTCCCAACCTCCATGAAACGTAAAATTTATCTCCAGATGCAGTCCAGGGAAGAGGCGCAGCGCCTGTTCTGGTCACGGTTTGCCGACTGCCGCACCGGCACGGAAACCATTGCCGTGCGTTCGGCCTGCGGCCGGGTCACGGCTGGGCCGATCAGCGCCCGGTTCTCTTCGCCCTCGTTCCACTCCGCCGCCATGGACGGGCTGGCGGTGCGGGCCGAGGACACCTTCGGCGCCACCGACGATGCCCCGCTCACCCTGCGGCTCGACAACGGCCAGGCGGTGATGATCAACACCGGCTATCCGCTGCCGCCGGACAAGAACGCGGTGATCATGATCGAGCAGGTGCTCCTGGACGAGGACGGCCGGGAGGCTGCCATCCGCGCCCCGGTCTACCCCTGGCAGCATGTGCGCAAGGTGGGCGAGGACATCGTCGCCACCGAGCTGCTTTTCCCCACCGGCCACCAGATCCAGCCGGCCGACGCCGCAGCCCTGCTCACCGGCGGCTGCACCACCGTCGAGGTGCGCAGGCAGCCTACGGTGGTGATCATCCCCACCGGCTCCGAGCTGGTCAATCTGGATGAGCATCCCGAAGGTCCGCCTGCGGGCAAGACGGTGGAATCCAACTCGGCAGTGCTGGCCGGCCTGGCCGAGCAGGCCGGGGCCGAGGCGGTGATCACCCCGATCGTCAGCGACGAGTTCGAGATCATTCGCGCCCAGGTGCTGGCCACGGTCGAGGGCGCGGCCGACCTGGTGATCGTCAACGCCGGCTCGTCGGCCGGCAGCGCCGACTACACC
>JBGSPP010000002.1:0-22769 GCA_041738515.1 Desulfobulbus sp. | reverse complement strand
ACAAATAGGTACGACTGCGACCATGGAAATCAAGAAGGTTGCCGGCGTAGAATCGAAAACCTATGACGAAATCGGCCTGGCTTTCGAAGATATGGCTGCCGGCCGCATTTCCGGTGTTGTCTGCGACGAGCCGACCTCCGGCGTCGATCCGCTGGCCCGCCGCGAATTCTGGGCCCAGATCAACAGCCTGGCCGAGCAGGGCGTCACCGTGCTGGTCACCACCCATTTCATGGAGGAGGCGGAGTACTGCGACCGGCTGGTGATCATGGCCGAGGGCACGCCCGAGGAAATGAAGACCCAGGGAGGCGGGGCAGGGGAGGGCGAACCCACCATGGAGGAGGCCTTTATCCATCTGATCGAGGCGCACCGCGACCAGGGGGCGGCCGCTTGAACGCCGGCGCCGGACTGCGCCTGCGCGGCATGGTGCGCAAGGAGTGGCTCCAGGTCATCCGCGATCCCTCGAGCATCGCCATTGCCTTTGTCCTGCCGCTGCTGCTGTTGCTCATCTTCGGCTATGGCGTGTCGCTTGATTCCAAGCACATCCCCATCGCCCTGGTGGCCGAGCATCCGGGACCCCAGAGCGCAAGCTTCCTGGGCGGATTTGAGCAGTCGCCTTATTTCTCGCCGGTGACAGTGCCCTCCATCCAGGAGGCGGAAACCCTGCTGCGGCAGAACCGGGTGGACGGCATTGTCTGGCTGCGCGACAACTTTGACCGCGACTACCTGCGCCGTGAATCGCCGCCGATCAGCGTCCTGGTCAACGGCGTGGACGCCAACACCGGCCGGCTGGTGGAGGGATACATCCAGGCCATCTGGTTCGGCTGGCTCGAGCAAAACGCCGAGCTGGCCGGCCGCGAACTGCGCGCGCCGGTCGAGCTGGAGCAGCGCATCTGGTTCAATCCCCAGGTGCGTTCCACCGATTTTCTCGTGCCCGGGGTGCTGGCGGTGATCATGACCCTGATCGGCGCCCTGCTCACCGCCCTGGTCATCACCCGCGAATGGGAGCGCGGCACCATGGAGGCCCTGCTGGTCACCCGCATTACGGTGGTCGAACTGCTGCTGGGCAAACTGATCCCGTATTTCGTTCTCGGCATGGGCGGGCTGACCCTGTCGCTCTTGATGGCGCGGTTTCTCTTCCATGTGCCCATGCGCGGCTCCCTCTGGCTGCTGATTGCCGCCTCGGCCCTGTTTCTGCTGGTGGCTCTTGGCATGGGGCTGTTCATCTCCACCCTGGTGCGGTCGCAGTTCGTCGCCGCCCTAGTGGCGCTGGTCAGCACCTTTTTGCCGGCCTTCATCCTCTCCGGGTTCATCTTCGACATCCAGAGCATGCCGCTGCCCATCCAGGGCGTGACCCACCTGATCGCGGCCCGCTATTATGTGTCCATCCTGCAGACGCTCTTCCTGGTGGGCGATGTCTGGAGCGTGGTGCTGCCCAACTCCGCGGCGCTTCTGGCCATGGCCGTGTTCTTTCTCGGCCTGGTCTGGCGGCGGACCAGGAAAAACCTCGAATAGGCGCGGCCATGATCCATCGCATTATCGCCCTGGTCATCAAGGAGATGCTGGCCCTGTTCCGGGACAAGCGCAGCCGGATGGCGGTGATCGTGCCGCCGATCCTGCAGCTGCTCATCTTCGGGTACGCTGCCACCTTTGACCTCGAGCACGTTCCTCTGGTCGTGGTCAACGAGGATCCGGGCGCCATCAGCCGCGACCTGATCGGCCGGTTTACCAGCTCCGAGGGCTTTGCGCTGGCGGGACACCTGCAATCCGTCGAGGAGATCGCGCCGCTGATTGACAGCAAGTCCGCCCTGATGGCGCTGCACATCAGCCGCGACTGCTCCGCCAGCATGGCCCGGGGTGAGAGTTGCGCCGTGCAGGTGATCATCGATGGCCGCAACTCCAACACGGCCATGCTGGCGCTCAACTATGTGCGCACGATTATTTCTGATTTCAACGAGGAATGGGCCGAGCGGGCCATGGGCATGAAGCTGCCGGCCCGGCTTGGGATCCGCGCCTGGTTCAACCCCAATCTGGAGAGCCGCTGGTTCATTGTCCCGGGCATTATTGCGCTCTTGGCCATGATCGTCACCCTGGTGGTCACGGCCCTGTCGGTTGCCCGCGAGCGCGAGGCCGGCACCTTTGATCAGTTGCTGGTGACGCCGCTGCGGCCCTGGGAGGTGCTGATCGGCAAGGCCATTCCAGGGCTGATCGTCGGCGTGGGCGAGGCCTCGCTGATCATCCTGGTGGCAGTGTTCTGGTTCCGCATCCCCATGGTCGGCGAACTGACCACCCTGTACCCGGCGCTGATCATCTACGTGCTCTCGATCATCGGCGTCGGTCTGATGATCAGCTCCTTTTCCACCACCCTGCAGCAGGCCTTGCTCGGAGCCTTTCTCTTCATCGTCCCGGCGGTGATTCTCTCCGGGTTCACCACGCCGATCGCCAACATGCCGGCGTTCATGCAGAAGCTGACCTATCTTGATCCCATGCGGTACTTCTTGATCATCGTCCGCAGGGTTTTTCTCGAGGGGGCCGGGCTGGAGTACTTCTGGAACGAACTGGGGGCCATGTCGCTGATCGCCATGGTGACCCTGTCGCTGGCCACCTGGCTGTTTCGTCACCGCATGTATTGAGCCGGGGAGGGCTGTCAGAAGCGCCTACAGCGCGCGCAGGAATTCCGGTTTGAGGGCGGTCTGGCCGGCCAGGGCCCGGTCGATGAGCGCGAGTGTTTTCTCTTTTTCTTCAGGCAACTTGGCGCGGACAGGCAGGTAGTTGGAGGCGTGATTGGCGTGGAACAGGCCGCTGCTCAGGCTGGTCGCGGCGATCATGGTTCGCAGTTCCCACAGAATGTCCAGGGGTTTGGGCAGGGTGAAGCGACCGGCCTGCAGGTCCTCGGCAATCCTGGTGCCCGGCTCGATCATCAGGCTGAGGGCGCCGACAAAATCCGGATCCATGGCGGTCAGCACCCGGCCGGTCTCGCGGGCATGGATTTCGGACCTCTCCCGACCGGCAATGCCGAGCAGCACTGTCACCGAAAGCAGGATGCCAGCCTCCTTTCCTTTTCTTGCCGCCTCGATCATCCGGGCGCCATCGTCGCCCTTGTTAATGGATTCCAGGGTGGCGTCGTCACCGCTCTCCAGCCCCAGATAGATGATCCCCAGGCCAAGTTGGCGCAGGGCACACAACTCCTCGACGGTTTTGCCGCGCAGGCTTTTGGCGTTGGCGTAGATGCCGATTCGGTTGACCTGAGGCAGTCTGGCTGCGATCCGTTCGAAGATGGTCAGCAGTCGGCGCTGCGGCAGGATCAGGGCATCGCCGTCACAGAGAAACAGACGGCGGGCATGCGGGAAATTCAAGGCCGCGCAGTCGATGTCGGCCAAGACCATTTCTTCGGGCTTGATTGAAAACCGCTGCCCCTTGTACATGCCGCAGAAACTGCATTTGTTATGGGAACAGCCAGTGGTGACCTGGAGAAGGATGCTGTCGGCCTCGCTGGGTGGCCGGTAGATGGTGCCGGTGTAGTGCATGGGTGTATGCGGGTTGTGTATTGAGCCTCCCTGATGCCGATTCTCGGCAAAGGGATCAATCAGGCGATTGTTAGCAAGAGCGCAAAGGGAAGCACAGGGATCAAGAGTGTCAGGAGCAGCCCGAGACAACCGCCCCTGCTGCGCTGGTTGTTGTCCCGGCGCATCTCCTCGAAAAGGAGGCAGTCCAAGGCTGGATCGTCATCAATCAGGCCATCGTGATCATCGTGGTGGTCAGGCATGGTCACCCTGCATCGCGCAGATCCTGGCCACCAGATTTTCCATGCTGCGGCGAACCTGGGCGTATTCCTCATGGCTGAGACCAGCTCCGAGCCCGACCTTTTCGGCCATCTCGGCGGTGAGAAAGTCACTGGGGGTGTGCGCATCGGCGTTGATGGCCAGTGGTGCGCCCGTTTTTCTGGCCATGTTGACCACATGACCGTTGGTCAGGCAGTGGCCCTTGCGGCCGGAGAGTTCCAGGAGGATGCCGCGTTTCGCGGCCAGGGCGGCCTCTTCTTCGGTGAGGAAGCCGGGGTGGGCCAGCACATCGATATCCGCTTCCAGGGCAGCCCGGTTGGTGCCTGGCACGACCGGTTCTACCGGTGTTTCGCCGTGGACCACAATCAACTGGGCTCCAAGCTGCCGCGATTCGATGGCCAGGGGGGCGATGAGGGCAGGGGGGACATGGGTCAGTTCCACGCCCACAATCAACCTGGTCCGATTGACCCGGTTCAGGTCACGGGCCACCCGGATCAAATTGGGAATAAGGATGTTGATATTAGACGAATCGGCGTGGTCAGTGATAGCAATGGCGGTATAGCCAAGCATCTCCACCCGGCGGACATGTTCCGAGGGCACGAGCGCGCCGTCGCTGAAAAAGGTGTGGGAATGCAGATCAATCATAATCATATTTTCAGTGAGTTAAAGAAAACATTTCCGGTTAATTCTTGATAACGCCTTGCAACGAATGCTTGCCGGCATGGTGAATGAGGACCTGTACCAGATCGCCGGGGCTGAGCGCAGCAGCATCTGGGGCAAAGTGAACGATGTGATTGGTTGGTGTTCGTCCCTTGCAGCCGGCCTCGCTCAAGGCCTCAACCATTACCTCCACTTCTTTGCCCACACACTCGCAATTGCGTTCCAGACTGATGGCGTCCTGCGACGACTGAAAGGCGGCAAGGCGGGCGCTTTTTACCGTCTCGGGGATCTTGTCGGCAAACTCGGCGGAACGGGTGTGGGGCCGGTCCGAATATTTAAAGGAGAACGAACTGTGGAATCGGACCGTAGCCAACAGATCCATGGTTTCGAGAAAATCCTCATCGGTTTCACCGGGAAAACCGACAATGATGTCAGTGGCGAGAGCGATGTCCGGCCGAATCCGGCGCAATGCCGCCACCTTGTCCAAATAGGTTTCCACTGTATACTTTCGGTTCATCAGTCGCAGCACCCGGTTGGATCCGGACTGGACAGGCAGGTGGAAATGGGGACAAAGAATATCAATTTCCCGGAAACATCGCATCAATTCTTCAGACAGATCCTTAGGGTGTGAGGTGGTGAATCGCAACCGGCGCAGCCCTGGGATATCGGCGATGGCACGCAGTAGACGCGGGAAAGTTACCGGATCGTCGGCCACCGAATTGGTCATGCCGTAGGAATTGACGTTTTGTCCAAGCAGCGTCACTTCTTTCACCCCCTGACCAACGAGAATCTCCACCTCTTCCAGAATATCCCGAAGCGGCCGGCTGATTTCCCGGCCGCGGGTGCCGGGCACCACGCAATAACTGCAGAAGTTGTTGCAGCCCTGCATGATGGTGACAAACCGTTTGAAACAGGAAGGCGAGGGGGGCGCTTGGTGCAGAAGTTTCTGAAAGGGCGGAATGGACAGGGACCCATCAAGATCGGTAGCGATTTCCTTGGCGGAAATTTTGCAAGCGAGCCGGTCGAGCATTTCAGGGAGCCTATAAATCTGCTGCGTGCCGACAACCAGGTCCACATGCGGCATCCGGTCCATGATTCGCTCACCTTCCTGCTGGGCAACGCAGCCGGTCACGCCGATGACAAGCGAAGATTTTTTTTCTTTGTTCTCACGCAGTTGACCCAGGAGGCTGAACACTTTCTGTTCAGCCTTGGCCCGAATGCTGCAAGTGTTGATCAGAACGACATCGGCGTCATCAAGGACGTCGGTTGCCATGTACCCTTCCTGGGCCAAAAGCTGCTCGATGATCTCCGAATCCCGTTCGTTCATCTGGCAACCAAAGGTCTTGATGTACAACTGCTTACTCATTGAGGTCGGCGAATCAATATATTAGAGGGTAAACCTGTTATTATTGTCCAGGGTAATCCTGGTGAGGTCAGGAGCCAAGGCTTCGATCAATTGCATGGTTTCGACATACCCGCATTGCAGGGTGCGTATCCGAACCAGCCCTTTTTCCGTGGACAGGGTGGTCAGAAGAGCCAAACCGTCGTAGCCCTCGAGAATAAATCGCAACCACCCAATCCGCTCGGGGCGAATGGAGAGGAAGATTTCAACGGGTGCAACAGCGAGCACAAAGTAACCTGATTTTATTGTTCAGTTGTGCATTCTAGACATTTAAACTGGCGTCTAAATCCGTCATCAGATGCTTATGCTTATGCAGCGTCGGGCGGACAATCTCGTCAAGAAACTCGGTCGTCTGCCTGGCTGCCCGACCAGTGAACTGCTGGAAATTTCCCATCAGCGCATCCAGTTCCTGCCGTTCAAAAGGCACCCGCTCATCCTTGGCCAACTTCTCCAGCAGGTTGTTATCCAATCCGTGCACTTTGACGTCAAGGCCGGCAGCTACGGAATGTTCGCGGATCAACTCATGCATCTCCTGTCTCGACTTGCCGCGTTCCACACAGGCCATCAGGATCTTTTCCGTGGCCATGAAGGGCAACTCCTCGCGCAAATGCCGTTCAATTTGCTTTGGATAGACAACCATATCGTTGGTAATATTGATGTAGAGCTTCAATACTGCGTCAGTGAGGAGAAAGGACTGGGCCAAATCCATCCGACGAATAGCGGAGTCATCCAAGGTGCGTTCAAACCATTGATTTGCACAAGTGGCCGCAAAGTTGGCCGGTAACCCCATGAGCTTGCGCGCAAGTCCGGTCATGCGCTCCGAGCGCATCGGGTTCCGCTTGTAGGCCATGGCGGAGCTGCCCACCTGTTTGCTTTCAAACGGTTCTTCCTGCACTTTGAGGTTGGAGAGCAGGCGGAGGTCAACCGCGAACTTATGGGCAGATGCACCGATGCCGGCCAGTGTTTCCGATGTTTTCATGTCCAGTTTGCGGGGGTAGGTCTGGCCGGTTACCGCAAACACCTGATCAAAACCGATTTTCTCGGAAACACGCCGATCCAGTTCCCGCACCTTGGCGTGGTCGCCATTGAACAGTTCTATAAAGGTTGCCTGGGTGCCAACGGTTCCTTTTGCGCCCCTGGCCTTGATCTGTTGTTCGAGGTGCTCGATATAGTCCAGATCCATCAACAGGTCCTGGATATAGAGGGTGTTGCGCTTACCCACTGTGGTGGGTTGGGCCGGTTGATAGTGAGTGAATCCGAGGGTGGCAAGATCCTTATATTTATCTGCAAAATCAGTAAGATTCGCAATAACTTTCAATAAAGATTGCTTGATGAGTTGCAAGGCGCGTCGCTGTATGAGCAGATCGGTGTTACAGACCACGAACTGGGAGGTGGCGCCGAGGTGAATGATCGGTTCTGCCCGTGGGCATTGCTGACCGTAGGCAAAGACATGGGCCATGACGTCGTGGCGGATCTCGCGTTCCTTGGCTGCGGCGACCTCGTAGTTGACATTGTCCACGTTTGCCTTGAGTTCGGCGACCATCTCGGCGGTAACCGATTTCAGGCCAAGTTCGTGCTGGGCCTCGGCAAGGGCCACCCAGCAGCGACGCCAATGGGTGAACTTGAAACGCTCGGAAAAGAGTTCCTGCATGGCCCGGCTGGTGTACCGGGAAACCAGGGGTTCCTGATAGATGTCACGATTCATGGCAATGCCTTTGGGAAGTAGTGTTGAAGATGCACAGGGCTTTAGCTTGTTTCCTGGATTTATACAACAGGTTCTCGGCGCTTTGTCAAACCCATGGCCAATGATGGCGGTCTGAACCGTTCAGACGGACCTGGGCAGCTCTTGATGCATATTTAAAACGTCGCATAATATATATTATGTTAAATTATATATATCGAATTATATTAAGCTGGTGCGAGATAGATGGCGTGGATTTGATCGACCTCCTCTCCCCTGAAGCGGGACCTTTTGATGGTGAAGACTAGGTCCACGGGACCAGCATAGGAACCGATCGTGTTTGCCAGATTAAAGCCCACTCCGCGAAACACCTGCCCATTGGCTGGGCGCAGCTGAAACAGCAGGTGCCCCCTGGTATTCTTCTGCTGGAGCAGCGACTCACGCTTCAGCAGAAAGACCGGTTCCGGATTACCCTCGCCAAAAGGCTGCAGATATTGCAAAAAATGGGCAAAATCCGCTGTCAATTCTTCTTTTCTCACGAAGTGATGGTCAACAAGCAAATCCTGTGGATGGAGCTGCAGATCGAGCGTTGCAAGCGCTGCATCGAACTGCTTGGCAAAGGCCTGCAGCTGCGTTTTCTCCACGGTAAGGCCGACGGCCATGGCGTGGCCGCCAAATTGCTTGATATGTTCAGCGCAACGCTCCAATATATGGAACAAATGTACGCCCGATATCGACCGCCCCGATCCCTTGAGCAGCAACTCCCCTTCTCCGGCTGCGTTTGTAAACACGATGGCCGGCCTCTGGAATCGTTCTGCCATCCTCGATGCCAGGATGCCCATCACGCCCGGGTGGCAATTGTCGGCATGCACCACCACCCCCAGACGGCCAGTAGTGACCAGTTCTTGTCCCTGCTGCATGATCCCGGGCAGGCAGTCCAGTTCCAGCTGCTTTCTTTCGCCATTGAGGACTTCCAGAGCGGAAGCAGCAGCCTTGGCCCGTTCGCTCGTCGTGGCAATCAACAATTCCACCCCAATCTCGGGTTTTCCCAACCTGCCACTGGCATTGATTCGTGGAGCCAGGCGAAACGATATATCCTCGGCTGTCACCGGGGCGTCCTGAAGGCCACATTGTTCGCAGAGGAAAAACACACCAGGACGGTGCTTTCTTGATAACACCTCAAGCCCTGCGCGAACAAGCACCCGATTGACATCGATTAATGGCACCACATCTGCAACCGTTCCCAGGGCAACAAGATCGAGGTGCTGTTTCAGATTGGGCATGGACGAGGCAGCAAGCAGGCCCTGTTCCATCATTGCTCTGCGCAGAGCCATCACCAGAAAAAAGGCCACGCCAACGCCAGAGAGGATGGGGGAGGCAAAGGTGCATCCTGGTTGCTTGGGATTGATAACCGCATCGGCAGCCGGCACAGGCCCCAGGGGTTCATGATGGTCGGTGATCACCACCTGCAGCCCCAGTTCCTGGGCATATAGCACCTCTTCGCGCGCAGAGATGCCGCAATCCACCGTGACCAACACCCCTTCCCTGCTCTTGTGTCCCGAACCGACAAGGAGGCGGTCGATGGAACGACGAGACAAGCCGTAGCCTTCTTCCAGGCGATTGGGGATATGGAAGACTGCCTGGTGACCGGTCTGCTGAAAAAAGGACAGGAGGAGCGCGGTGGCTGTGATACCGTCGACATCATAGTCACCATGGATGAATACTGTCTGCTGCTGAATCAGCGCATGCATGATGACTGCCACGGCCTCCTGTACGCCCTTGAGGGAATCGGGCGATGGCAGCATGGACAGGTTTGGGTAGAGAAATTCACGCAGTGCCGGCAGGGTGACAATGCCGCGACGGTGCAGGAGTGCTGCCAATGCTTCAGGGATGTGGAGTGTGGCGGCAGCCTCCCTGGCAAAGGCGCTCGCGGTTCTCCCGGGCTGTTCAGCAATACGGATTGGCATGAATCAATAATTTATATATTAAATTTATTTATATGATTTTTCGATAAAATTTGAAATCGTATCAAAAATTTCTTCTTGTCGATTCAAGTCAAACCACAACAGCGCTGCATATTGCCTGAACCAGGTCATCTGGCGTTTGGCATACCTCCTGGTGTCGACAATCAGTTGCCTCGTCGCCGTGGCCAGGTCCCAACCCCCTTCCATATGAGCGCACATGTGGCGATAGCCAAGCGATTGCATGGAAGCCAGGGTCGGCGCATATCCCAAGGCCAGGAGGCGCTCGACCTCTTGTTGAAATGCAATCCCCATCATACTGATTGTTCGTTGTTCTATTCGACTATGTAATAATTCACGCTCGCACTGGAGCCCAAGCAGAAGCACCCGGGTGAAGCGAGGCGCACACCGGCAGGTTTGTTGCCGCCGCAAGTGCTCCGACCAGGGAACGCCAGTGGAGTGATAGATTTCCAGGCCTCGCAGCAACCGCTGCGTATCATTGCCATGCACCCGGCTCGCACTTTCCGGATCAACAGTGGCCAGCTCTCGATGCAAGGCTGCCCTGCCCTCAAGTACCAACCGCTCCCGCAGATGCTCACGAACCTCACCCTGCACCGCAATATCGCTAAACAACCCCTTGAGTAATGAAGAGAGATAGAGGCCGGTTCCGCCGGTCAACAGGGGCACGCTCTGCCGTTCGTCAATGGTTTTGATGGCGGCCTGGGCGTCGCGGACAAAACTGGCGGCATCGTACTGATCATCAGGGTTGCGAATATCGATCAGATGATGCGCCACCCGTTGCTGCTCCTCCCGGCTTACTTTGGCGGTGCCGATATCCATGTACCTGTAGACCTGCATCGAGTCCATGGATATGATTTCACAGCCAAATCGCTCTGCGATCCGCAACGACAGTTCGGTCTTGCCGACGGCAGTCGGCCCTACCAGGACAAGTACCGGGGTGTCGATGGGCGTCCCAGCCTCATCAGTCATTGAAAACTAACCAGAGGTTGGAGTTGCTGCAACCGGGCCGGGCCAATGCCCTTGGCACGCGCCAGATCGTCCGGGCCGGAAAAGCGGCCGTATTGCTGTCGCGCGGCAATGATTGCTTGCGCCAGATGCGGCCCCACACCGGGCAACAGTTGCAGGGCGTGTTCGTCGGCCCGATTGATCGGCAGCGGTTGGCCAGTAAACAGGAATAATTCACAAGGAAGTTCCGCTGTTCGGCCCATATCACCGAAGAATTGTTTTTTTTCTACCCCAAGCCCTCTTCCACCTTGGCCTGTTGAGGCGGCGATATCGGGTTGTTCCTCGCGCACCAGTTGCCAGCCGCTTCCATCCTCCCCTGCAGTCACTGTATAGGTGTGCGCCGGAGGCAGGCTTCCCGGCCCAATCAGGTCGAGAACCAGCATCAGCACGCCAAAAAGAAAAAGGACAAGCGAACGCTTGTCCTTGACCGGCGCAGGCTCGGCAGTCATAGCCGTCTTGCTATTGCCTGGAGCGCTCATCCTTCATCAGCTTGTAGTTGATGCTATCCACCAGGGCCTGCCAGCTCGCCTCGATAATGTTGAACGAGACACCCACTGTGCCCCAACTGTCGATGCCGTCCTTGCTTTCCACCAGGACTCGAACCTTGGCGCCTGTGCCGTGCTGGCCAGACAGTACCCGCACCTTGTAATCTGCCAGCTCCATGTCTTCCAGACAGGGGTAAAATCGGGTCAACGCCTTGCGCAGCGCCCGGTCCAGGGCATTGACCGGGCCGTCTCCCATGGCAGCGGTATGTACTTCGTTGCCGCCCACATACAGCCGGATGGTCGCCTCGGTGATCGGTTCCCTGTCCATGTCGTGCTTGTGATTCATCACCCGGAACGCTTCGAGGGTGAAGAATTTCCGGTGCAATCCCAAGGCCCTGCGCATCAGCAACTCAAAGCTGGCCTCGGCTGCCTCATACTGATACCCTTGGTTTTCCAGCTCTTTCAGCTCGGCGATGATCGAGGCCATCAATGGATCCTCAGGGTCGATGACCAGCCCGTACTTCTTGGCCTTCGTCAGCACATTGGCCCGGCCGGACTGGTCGGAGATCAGCACCCGGCGGATGTTGCCCACTTTCTCCGGGGCAATATGCTCGTAGGTCATGGGGTTGCGCTGCACCGCGCTGACATGGACGCCGCCCTTGTGGGCAAAAGCGGAGTTGCCGACATAGGGTTGATAACGGTTGTGCGGCAGGTTGGCCAGCTCGTTCACCAGCCGGGCCGTGGAGTACAGCTGGTCGATGCGCTTGCCGACCTCGCATTCAAGCCCCATCTTGAAGATCAGGGCCGGGATGATCGAGGTCAGGTTAGCGTTGCCGCATCGCTCGCCGAAGCCATTGATGGTGCCCTGCACCTGGTTGGCGCCCAGATGGACGCACATCAGCGAGGTGGCAACCGCGGTTTCGGCGTCGTTGTGCGCATGGATGCCGATGCGTACCCTGCTGCCCAAATCGGACAGATACTGATGCACCCTGTCCATTATCTCGGGAATTTCCTGCGGCAGGGTGCCGCCATTGGTGTCGCAGAGCGCAATGGTCTCGGCACCGCCGACCACGGCTCTGCCAATGGTGGCCAGGCAGTATTCGCGGTTGTTTTTAAAGCCGTCGAAAAAGTGCTCGGCATCGTAGATGAGGTGCTTAACCTGCGGCCGCAGGTACGCGAGCGAATCCTCAATGATCTGCAGGTTGTCTTCCAACTCGATCCGCAGGGCGTCGATCACGTGGATGTCCCAGCTCTTGCCGAAGATGGTGATGGCTGGCGTCCTGGCGTCGAGCAGGGCCTGGATGTTGGCGTCCTTTTCCGGCGGATTCTGGAAATGGCGGGTGGAACCGAAGGCTGCCAGGCGGGCGTGCTTAAGCTCGACATCCTGCATGCGGCGGAAGAATTCCACGGCCAGCGGGTTGGACCCTGGCCATCCCCCCTCGATAAAATCGATACCCAGACGATCCAACTGGTGACAAATTTTGACCTTGTCATCGGCGGAAAGGTTAAAATTCTCGGCCTGGGTGCCGTCCCGCAGAGTGGTGTCGTATATTTCGATTGTTCTAGCCATGCTTATTCCACTTCTTCCAGGGGCATGTTTTCCTTGTCCAGGGCAAACGCGTCGTGCAGCGCCCGCACCGCCAGCTCGGCATATTTTTCAGCGATGATGCAGGACACCTTGATCTCCGAGGTCGAGACCATCATCATGTTGATACTCTCTTTCGCCAGGATCTGAAACATGGTCGAGGCAATGCCGGGGTGGTTGCGCATGCCGACGCCCACGATCGAAACCTTGGCAATACCCTTGTCCCCGGTGACGTCCTCGGCGCCGATTTCCTCGGCCACCTTCCGCAGCAGCAGCATGGCCCGGTCATAGTCGGTGCGCGGCACAGTAAAGGTCATGTCCGTGAGTTTGCCGTCGTGGGTGTTCTGGATGATCATGTCCACGAGGATGCCGGCGTCGGAAATTGGAAGAAATATCTTTGCCGCTATTCCAGGCTGATCCGGAACTTTCTTGATCGTGATTCGAGCTTCTTTCTTGCTGTAGGTGATGCCGGAAACCAGCATGGACTCCATGATTTTGTCCTCCTCGACAACCCAGGTGCCAATGGTATCGGTAAAAGTGGAACGGACATGCACAGGCACGCCAAATCGTTTTGCCAGACCAACGGAGCGGATGTCCAGTACCTTGGCCCCAAGGCTGGCCAGTTCGAGCATTTCGTCGTAACTGATGCGATCGATCTTGCGCGCCTGGGCGCAGATATTGGGGTCCGTGGTGTACACGCCTTCGACATCGGTGAAGATCTCGCAGGCGTCGGCCCGCATGGCCGCAGCCAGGGCCACGGCAGTGGTGTCTGAGCCGCCCCGGCCCAGGGTGGTAATGTCGCCTTCATCGGTTACGCCCTGAAAGCCGGCGATGGTGACGATCTTGCCCTGGTCGAGATGTTTGTTGATCAATTCGGCGTCGATCCGCCTGATCCGGGCCTTGGTGTGCATGCTGTCGGTGTGGATGGCCACCTGGTCGCCCAGGAGCGAGACCGCGTCCACCCCGGCCTCTTTGACAGCCATGGCAAACAGGGCCACGGTCACTTGCTCGCCGGTGGCAAGCATCATGTCCATCTCGCGCGGGTCAGGAATATGCTGGACTGCGTTTGCCAGACCCACCAGCCGATCGGTCTCGCCTGACATGGCAGACAGCACCACCACCATCCGGTTGCCCTGCCGGTGGCTTTTGATCACCCGTTGGGCCACCGCCTTGATCTTGTCCGTGGAGCCGACGGAGGTGCCGCCGAATTTCTGCACAATGAGCGCCATGATCGCATCCGCTGGTGAAAAATGAAAAAAGAAGTCAATACCGGCAAGACGTCAGCCTGCCCGCCACAAAAAAGAAACAAAAATTGTAAGACGTATTTTTAAATTTGCAACCTCAATCCATATTCAGTACATAGCGGGCCAACGCCAATTGCCCGAAACCCTTGCCGCCATGCCCTTGCCTCCCCTGCACATCGTCCTTGTCGAACCCGAGATCCCGCCCAACACCGGCTCCATCGCCCGGCTCTGCGGCGCCACCGACACGGTGCTCGACCTGGTGCACCCGCTCGGTTTTCGCATCGACGACAAGCATCTCAAGCGAGCCGGGCTGGACTATTGGCCCCAGGTGACCATCAACCACTGGCCCAGCCTGGAGGCCTTGCTCCAGAAGCAGGACGAACGCCGGCTCCATTTTCTCACCACCAAGGTGGCCCGACCTTACACCAAGGTCGTATTCCAACCCGGGGATCTACTGGTGTTCGGCAAGGAGACAAAAGGCTTGCCCGAAGATATTCTCAAGCTGTATGATGATCGTTGTTTGACGATCCCCATGAGCAATCCTCATATCCGCAGCCTCAATCTGGCCATGGCCGCGGGCATCGTGCTCTACGAAGCCCTGCGGCAGATCAGCCGGTAACTCACCATACCCGACAGACTCTTCAAGGAGAGAGCAATGCCCCAACGAATTTTCAATTTTGCCGCCGGCCCCTCCACCCTGCCCTCTGCCGTGCTTCAGGAAGCGGCAGCCGACATTGTCAACTTCAAGGACAAGGGCATGGGGCTTATCGAGATGAGCCACCGTTCCAAGGAGTTCGTCGCCGTCACCGACGAGGCCGAGGCCCTGATCCGCGAGTTGATGGGCGTCCCGGCCAACTACAAAGTGCTCTTTCTGCAGGGCGGCGCCTCGATGCAATTCTGCATGGTGCCGATGAACCTGCTCACGGCCGACCAGACCGCCACCTATCTCAACACCGGCGTCTGGTCGAAAAAGGCCATCAAGGAGGCCAAGCTGTTCGGCAAGGTCGAGGTGGCCTACTCCAGCGAGGAGATCGGCTTCACCCGGGTGCCGCGCGACGACGAATATACCGTGTCGCCAGAGAGCCAGTACCTCTATTTTGTCACCAACAACACCATCTACGGCACCCAGTTTCCGTCCATGCCGAACAAGGACTCCCTGCTGATCGCGGATATGAGCTCGGACATCCTGTCGCGTCAGGTGGACGTCAGCCGCTTTGGCCTGATCTTCGCCGGCGCGCAGAAGAACATGGGCCCGGCCGGCGTTACCGTGGTCATCATCCGCGAGGATCTGCTTGACCGGGTGAGCGACAACATACCTACCATGCTCAAGTACAAGACCCATGCCGAGAAGGATTCCATGTTCAACACACCGCCCTGCTTCTCGATCTACGGCGTCGGCCGGGTGATGCACTGGCTGAAGCAACTGGGCGGAGTGGCGGCAATCGAGAAACTGAACCAGGAGAAGGCTGCCATCCTCTACCAGGCCATCGACAGCACTGATTTCTATCGCGGCCACGCTGAAAAGGAATCCCGTTCGATGATGAACGTCACCTTTAACCTGCCCACCCCGGAGCTGGAGGCCCAGTTCGTGCGCGAGGCCACCGCTATCGGGCTCGACGGCCTCAAGGGCCATCGGTCGGTGGGCGGTTGCCGCGCCTCGATCTACAATGCCTTCCCCAAGGAGGGCGTGGTCAAGCTGGCCGAATTCATGGCCGGGTTTGCCAAGAAGAACGGCTGATCCCTGCACCGCGATTCCTGCCTGCGGCCCGGTCGCGGGCAGGAACACCCGCCATGGAATACATCGGTGACATCATCAGGCCTCCCAGCGAGGCCTTTTCCATTCTCCTCCAGGTCACCACCGGTTGTTCGCACAATCGCTGCACTTTCTGCGGCGCCTATGGCGACAAGCCGTTTCAGGTCAAGCCGATGGCGCGCGTCGAGCAGGATCTGGACTTTGCCGCCGAATGGTGCAGGCGGCAGCAGACCATGTTTCTCGCCGACGGCGACGCCCTGGCTTTGCCGCACGAACAGATGCTGACGCTGCTGCGCCGCATCCGGGAAAAGCTGCCCTGGGTGCGTCGGGTGAGCAGCTACGCCAGCTGTCAGAACATCGAGGCCCTGACCGACGAACAACTGGCAGCCTGCCGGTCCCTGGGACTCACTCGACTGTACCTCGGCCTGGAGAGCGGCCATGACCCGACTCTAATGGCCATGGCCAAGGGTGTGGACAGCACGCGCATGATTGCCGCCGGCAGGAGGGTGCGGCAGGCTGGTCTGTTTCTCTCCGTGACCTGCCTGCTCGGTCTCGCCGGGGTGGAACAGTCGCTGGCCCATGCGACTGCCACGGCAGAAGCGCTTAACCGCATGCAGCCGCACCAGATCGCAATCCTCACCCTCATGCTTCTGCCGGGCACGCCGCTGTACCGGCAGATGGTCGCGGGTCGGTTTTCCCTGCCGGACCAAAGACAGCTGTTTTGCGAACTGCGCGCTCTGGTGGCCGGACTTGGGCCGCATCGTGCCCAGTTATACGCCAACCACGCCTCCAACTATTTTTCCCTGGAAGGCCGTCTGCCCAGGGACCGGGACCGGATGCTCGTGACCATCGACCAGGCCATCGCCGGGACGCTGGCGCTCAAGCCCGAACACGGCCGCGCCCTCTGATCCGGGTCTGTCTCGGCCATCAACCACCCGCCTTATGCCGCAAGGTGTTCTCACAGGAAGCACATGACCGAACAGGCAGCAACAACAGACCTGAAAGACCTGACTCAGAAGCAACTGGTGCGCTTCGTCGAATCCCTGGGCCAGCCGGCCTTTCGTGGCCGCCAGATCCTGGCCTGGATCTACCGCCCGGGAATCAGCGAGTTCGCCCAGATGACCGACCTGGCCAAGGAGTTCCGCACCATCCTCGCCCAGCACGCCCGCATGAGCCGCTTTGACGAGTACATGATCGAGCGCTCGCAGGACGGGTCGGTGAAATTCGCTTTTCGCCTGGAGGACGGGCAGATCATTGAGTCGGTCCTGATCCCTGAGGAGGACCGCAACACCCTGTGTGTCTCGTCGCAGGTGGGCTGCGCCATGGGCTGCACCTTCTGCCTCACCGGGGCCATGGGTTTTTGCCGCAACCTCTGCACCGCCGAGATCGTCAACCAGGTCTGCGCGGTCCGCGACTGGGCGCTGGCTGAAGATAAGGGGCCGCTGACCAACCTCGTGTTCATGGGCATGGGCGAGCCGCTGGCCAACATGGAGCATCTGCTCGACGCCATCTCGATCCTCACTGAACAGCGAGGGCTCGATTTCTCCAACCGGCGTATCACCGTCTCGACCTGCGGCCTGGTGCCGCAGATGCAGCGTCTGGGCGACGAAACCGACGTCAACCTGGCCGTGTCGCTGCACGCGGTGGACGACGACACCCGCAGCCGCCTGATGCCGATCAACAGAAAGTATCCCATCGCCGAGCTGATCGAGGCTTGCCGCACCTACCGGCAGAAGCGACGCAAACGGATCATGTTCGAGTACACCCTGCTTGCCGGCGTCAACGACAGCGATGCCGACGCCCACACACTGGCGAATCTGCTGCGCGAGGTGCCCTGCAAGATCAACCTGCTGTCAGTCAACCCAACGGCCGACAGCACGGTCCTCAGCCCGGCCGCTGATAGAGTGCTGCGCTTTCAGGAGATCCTGCGCGAGCAGGGCTATACCATTTTTATCCGCCAGAGCCGGGGCAGTGATATTTCCGCGGCCTGCGGCCAGTTGGCCGGCAAGGGCTGGGATGGGGACAAAGCGGTGCGGGTCAAGGAACCGGAAGGCGAACAGTAAGCGGTGGCGCGTCGCGCTCCCGCCTACCCTTCGATGGAGATGCGGTGCTGATGCAGCACGGGCAGGTGTTTCATGGTGCGCAGGGTCTGGGCAAAGGCGTCGCGGCAGTTGTGCATCCGCACCAGTTCCCAGGCGCAGGTGATGACTGCCCGGGTCACCTTGTCCACCGGCGCATTGGAGGAAAAAGAGACTTCACCGCCGGTGTACTCGAAAAAACCCCGCGCCGGATCGAGGAAGGGAAAGTTGAGCGTCTTCACCTGGAAATGTTCTTGCAGAGCCAGGACCGGATCGATGCGGGTCTTCTGGCGCATGGTCTGAACAAAGCAGGCAAGAAACTCCTCCAGGGCCAGGCGCAGATCGCCCGTTGCCGAACCGGTCTCCTCCTGCTCCGGCAATTGGGCGCCGTCCCCGCCAGACACTGTCCCATTTTCGCGGACAAAACTGCCGAAGGTGAAGGTAGCGGCCGCTGATTGCACCCGGCCAAGCAGGTCGGTGTAGTCAGCATTGGCCCGCGACAAACCGCCATTGCCCCAGGAATAGGAACCGCCGATTCGTTTGCCTTCATGGAAAAAGAGCAGGCCGTTTTCCGGTCTGCCGACCAGCTGCACGTCGATAAATCCGGCAAACTGTTTCTGTCCCAGGCGGAAAATGAGATCAGGCAGCGGGATTTCGCTCGATTTCAGGGCCGACTTGGCCCATTGAAAAGGTGGCATCTGGGCCCAGAAGAAGATGGCATTGTTGTCGAGAAACTGGACATTGACCGCGTATGAGGCTTCGTAAAAGAGGTTTCTGGCGATTTCAAAGGAGGCGGGACGGGAGATTTTGTCTGCCTGCTGCTGCACCATGCTGCTGACGATCTCGCTCTCATTGAAATAGATCAGCATTTCCAGGCTGCGCGAGCTGCAGTGCAGGGCCCCGGATCCGATCTCTCCCTGCAGGTGGGTGATGAATTTTTCCAGCTGCAGATAGTAGCTGTTGAGACCTTGGAGATAGGGCTTTTCCCGTGGAATGAGCATGGAGGCTGGGTGGGCGGGTTGTCTTGATCGGGTGCTGCGGGTGAATCGTCGCGGTCAACTACGCTCGAAAACCGGATTTCGCCGGTCGGGCCAGAGTCGCCCCGAGACGGAGCCATGGCAACGGACAGACCATCACAGGTCGTTTACCTCACCTTCCGTGGTCAGGAAGAGGCCTTGCTGCTGATTTTTTCCTGCAGGCCGCCCGTGCTCGCTGGTGAGGGTTCGCCGCTCATCTTGCCTTTGACCACGACGATGATATGGCCGCATTCGTAACAGGTGAATTTGGCGCGAGGTCCTTTCATCTTGCTTTCGTCTATGTTGTATTTCTTGGAACAGTCCTCGCAAATGGCCAGCATTGCCTTCTCCCCGCAGAAAAAATGGTGACGCGGTCTGGTTGCGGCCGCCATGGGCAACCTGTACCCGCATAGTTAAGTTATATTTTTTTCTGCCATCGCGGTCAAATTCTTTCTGCCGCTGCATTGGTGCCCAGCCACCCAGACCCCGGCCGCAGAATCGGCAAGGGGTGGCGCATCCTTGCAGGACAACGGATGCCAGCCACCCTGCCCTTGCCGGCGAATGGTCCTAGGCGTGGATTTTTTTCAGCAGCCAGGCCATGTTGCTGCCCAGATCCCGCATGGTGGTGATGCCCTCCGCGTCCTCGCCCACCTCTCCTTTCTCACGCCCGACGCCAATGTTCCAGTACGACGAGCCGACAATGATCATCTGCCCGATGGTAAAGAAGTGGTTGATCGAGTCAAAGGCGTGGATGGCCCCTCCCCTGCGCCGGGTGACGATCGCCGCCCCCAGCTTGCGCTTGAACATGTCGCCGTTGGCCCTTGAGGTCATGCCGGTCCGGTCGATCAGCGCCTTCATCTCGGCAGTGATGTCGGCGAAATAGGTCGGCGAGGCCAGGACGATGGCGTCGGCGGCCAGCATCTTCTCGATGCAGCTGTTGATGCAGTCGATGTCGACGATGCAGCGGCCGTTCTTCTTCTTGAAACACTGATAGCAGGCGATGCAGCCGTGGGGATGCTCGCCGGCCAGTTGGATCATTTCCGTCTCGATCCCCTCCCGCTGCAGTTCTTCAAACAGATAGCCGATCATCTGGGCGGTGTTGCCGTTCTTGCGAGCACTGCCGTTGATAGCCAGAACCTTCATCGTGTACCTCATTCTCGTTTGCGGAAGGCCGGACCAGCCTCCCATGGCAAGATGAATTGGATTGGATTGGTGCGGGGCTGTTTACCCCGCAAGATACGGGACAAAAACCAGGCAGCCGACGGCAACCGCGGCCAGAGTCGCGACCAGGACGGCAAAGGCGGCCACATCCTTGGCCCGGCCGATCCCGGGCCGGAACTGCGGCGCCACCTCGTCGGCCAGGAGTTCCAGGGCGGTGTTCAGCGCCTCCATGGCCCAGACCAGACCGACTTCCAGGGCGAGCAGCGCCCACTCCAGCCGGGTCACGCCAACGACCAGGGCCAGGACAATGACCGCAATGGTTGCGGCCGCATGGATCCAGGCGTTGTGCTGGCTTGCCAACATAACCCGGCCGCCGGCAAAGGCATAGAGAAAACTCGCCAGCCTTGCCTTGAGCGAGAAGGGTTTTACTGGTGTTTTCGCAGCGCCTGGTTCCATGCCTGCCTCGTGAAAGGCCTACTCGTCGGCCAAAAAAGGATAATCGGTGTAGCCCTTGGGTCCTGGGCTGTAGAAGGTGTCGGGATCGGGCTGGTTGAGGCGCGCCCCGCGCCGAAATCGCTCCGGCAGGTCCGGGTTGGCGAGGAAGCTAGAACCAAAGGCCACGGCGTCGCACTGGCCCGCCGCGATGGCTGCCTCCGCCTCTTCGGCGGTGTAGCCCATGTTGGCGATGAGCACACCCTTGTATGCGGCCCGCACCGGCGTCAGCACGTCGCCCTGCTGCTGGCCGAGGAAATCGCCGCGCATCAGATGGAGATAGGCCAGACCACAGCCGTCGAGGCGTTTGCCCAGCCAGGTGGCCAGTGCCACCGGGTCGGAATCGATCATATCGTTGTAACTGTTGAGCGGCGACAGGCGCACTCCGACCCGGTAGCTGCCCCAGACCGAATTGACGGCCTGGATCACTTCGATCAGCAGACGGGCGCGGTGCTCGATGGGTCCGCCGTAGGGGCCGCTGCGGCGGTTGGAACCGTCGCGCAGAAACTGGTCGAGCAGGTAGCCGTTGGCCCCGTGCACCTCGACGCCGTCAAAGCCGGCTGCCATGGCGTTGACCGCAGCCTGACGGAATCCCTCGACAATGGCCGGCAGTTCGCTGTCGTCCAGTTCGCGGGGGGTCACGTAGGGCTGTTTGCCCTCCGGCGTTCGCACCTCGTCGCCGGTGATGGCGAGGGGACTTGGGGCCACGGGCTGGCTGCCGTTGTTGAGCAACGGATGGCAGGCCCGGCCGCCGTGCCAGATCTGCAGGAAGATCCGGCCCCCGGCCTTATGCACCGCCTCGGTGGTCAGCCGCCAGCCGTCGATCTGGGCCTGGCTGTGGATGCCCGGCTCCTTCCAGAAGGCGGAGTTGCCCTCCATGGCCATGGTGGCCTCGGCGATGAGCAGACCGGCGCTGGCTCGCTGGGCATAGTATTTGGCCATGAGCGGCGTGGGGATGTGGTCGTGCTCGGTGCGGCAGCGGGTGAGCGGCGCCATGACCATACGGTTGGGCAGGGTGAGGGCCCCAACACGGAGCGGTTGAACGAGATGGTCCAGATGATGCATAATACGTCTCCTTGATCGGCAGGGCCGTGGCGGCCCCGCATGGACGCCCCGGGTTCGGCAGGCGTTGGCCTGTGTGCCGGGCGCGGATAGCAGGTCGCGATGGTACCACATCGTGATGAAATATGCACCGTTGGCGCAGGGCGCATCAAAGTCCTGCCTTCGCCCGCGCGCAAGATCGGTCGGCGTCCTTGCCATCCAAGGTTTGCAAGCCGGCGGGCAACCGGGTATAGAGGCTGGTGCGGCCGGGACGGCCGCCGCATCGCCATTGTTTGGCGCACTCTTTCCCTGTTGAGCCGCAGACTATGGACCTGACCGGAATCCTCGCCGCCATCTGCTCCGCCCTGTTCATGGGCACGGTGGGCGTCTTTGCCAAAATCACCGGCCTGGGGGCCGAGGTGATCACCTTCTTCCGCCTCACCCTGGGCGCGGGCTTCATGCTGCTCTTTCTCGCCGTGACCGGGCAGGTCGGGCTGATACGACGCTGGCCGTCCTGGCC
Organism: Desulfobulbus sp.; assembly: GCA_041738515.1. GTDB lineage: Bacteria > Desulfobacterota > Desulfobulbia > Desulfobulbales > Desulfobulbaceae > Desulfobulbus. The sequence goes on along the minus strand of JBGSPP010000002.1, from coordinate 885 downwards.
GGTGCTGATCAACGGCTGCATGCTGGCCGGGTTCATTATTTTCTACGTCCAGGCCATGGAGTTCACCACCATGGCCAACGCCATTATGCTGGTCTACCTGGCGCCGCTGGCCGCCTCGATCCACGCCCACTTCTTTCTCGGCGAGCGGCTCACCCGGCAGAGCGTGGCCCTGATCGGTCTGGCCCTGTTCGGCTTTGCCATGATGATGGAGTTCCGCCTCGATTTTGCAAGCGGCACAAGCCATGTCAAAGGCATCGGCCTGGGGCTGCTGTCCATGTGCTGCTACGCCGCTTTCATCCTCATCAATCGGGTGATCGACGACCGCATCCACGTCCACACCCGCACCTTTTACCAGCTGCTCACCGGCGGCCTGATCATGCTGCCGCTCTGCCTCATGAGCCGCCCTGCCCTGCCGCTCTGGACCTGGCCATGGCTGGCCGGGACCGGGCTTATCCCCGGTTTTCTCGCCATCCTCTGCGCCGTGATCGCCCTGCAGCGACTGCCGGCCGCCACCTTTGGCACACTCGCCTACTTCGAACCCATCGCGGTGATCGTCTTCGGCTGGACCCTGTTCCACGAGCCGCTGAGTGTCTTGCAACTCTGCGGCTGTGGCCTGATCATGGCCAGCGGCGTTCTCAAGACCCTGGCGGAAGCCGGCCGGGCCAGGGCGCAGTCAGTCGCGGACTGACGATCCCGGCCGCGGTGGCGTTTCGGCCACGGCAAAGGGCTGGTCCCGGTCGAAATCCGGGTTGAAGCAGCCGGAACTGTCCAGTTCCTGCACCCAGCCGTTGGCAAAACCCAGCCGCTCCATCTCAGCCTCCACCCGCGCGTATTCCTCCGGCAACAGCCGCCGGTTCAGGGGCGGCAGGCCCGCCACGGCCGGGG
>JBGSPP010000384.1:0-2558 GCA_041738515.1 Desulfobulbus sp. | reverse complement strand
ACGTGTGCTCTTCCGATCTCGCTGGCAAGGCAGAAGCAATGCGGAATGCAGCCACGACGACTACCATCGGACGCGAGAGTGCAAGAACAGCCGCCGAGGCGTCCTATGAGAATAAAGTCGTGGATCGGGTGAGGACATACTGGAAAAAACCCGAAGGCGCCAGTTGGGATGCTACTTTGGTAGCTCTAGTGGACATAACGGTCAATCGTAATGGCGAGGTCGTCGCGATTCGATTTTCCCAAAAATCACAAAATGACAAATTCAATCAACTTGCTGAAAAAACGATTCACACCGCCGCCCCCATGCCGCCCTTTCCTGCAGTGCTGCAAAAGGATGCCATCGTTATCAGTCTCAGATTCAAACCTGGCGATTTCCTGTAACTGCTGAAAAGTGACTTGCACTGACCGCATTCAGATATAAACCGGGCGAACTTGGCAACATGGTTGAGATCGTGTATATATAGCCGGTGTCGTATCCACCCGAACCAGATTAATCATTGCATTGAATGAATTATGAAACATAGCAATACGTTAGCAACAATTGTCGCCTTGACGGCCTGTCTCCTGTTTTCTGGTCTGGCGCGAGTGAGTCATGCTGCGGAGCCCAATGTCTACGACATTACCGCCTCCGATGTCCGCAAGATCATGGTGGCCGTGCCGACCTTCGCCGGTGGCTCCGGGTCGCAGGAAGGTGGTGGCGCGGCGGTGGCCAAATTGCTGACCGACGGTTTCGAGTTGCACGGATTCATCAGCGTCATCGACGCCGGACGGTACGGCGGCGGTCGCGAGGCGGACTGGAAGTCGCTCGGCGCCGACTATGTGGTTCTGGGGCAGGTGGCCGGCGATCCCGCAGGGATGATGATCGAGGGGCAGATCCTCGACGTCGCCAGCAATAAGACACTCGCCGGCAGACGCTTCAAGGGCACACCCGCCCAGTGGGAGGACATGACCCTTCGGCTCTGCGATGGTCTGATCGAAGATTTCACCGGCGAGGCTGGCGTGGCCCGGAGTTCCATGGCCTTTGTTTCCGACGGCACCGGCAGGAAGGAGGTCTACGTCTCCGACATCCTTGGCCGGCATCCGCGCCAGATCACCCGCCACAAGGCGCTCACCGTCTCCCCTCGGTTTACGCCGGACGGTAACTTCCTGGCCTACTCAAGCTACCACCGCGGCAACCAGGATCTGTACATTACCGATTTGCGCCAGACCGCCTCCACCAACGCTATCTCCCGGCGCAAGGGCCTCAATCTGGCCCCAGCCTTCTCAGCGGACGGCAAAACCATGGTGGTGACCCTGAGCAAGGGCGGTACCCCGGATCTCTACATCATCGACCGGCAGGGGAACATCATAGAACAGTTGACCTCTCGTGCTGGCATCAATGTGTCGCCTACCTTCTCTCCTGACGGCCAGTCGCTCGCCTTTGTCTCGGACCGCAGCGGCAAGCCCAATGTGTATGTCATGAACATGAGCAGTCGGCAGGCGCAGCGCCTGACCTTTAAAAATTCCGAGAACAGTGAGCCGGCCTGGTCGCCCAAGGGGGATGAGATTGCCTTTACCGGGCTGCAGGGAGGCTCGTACCAGTTGTTCATCATGGACCGCAGTGGCGGCAATGTCCGTCAGTTGACGACCGGAGGCGGCTTCGAGTCGCCGACCTGGTCGCCGGATGGCCGGCTGATCGCCGTCACCCGCAAGAGCGGCGGCAGTTCCAAGCTCCATGTGGTCAACAAGAACGGCAAGGACATCAGGCCGCTTTTGAACTTGAAGGGAAACCAGTCCTATCCGCAGTGGTCGAAACGGCTGCCCTGATCCGGATAGAGATCAATCATTGCATTTTTTGTCTTTTTTCAACGTAACATCATGGCCGCAAGGCTGTCCGAGGAAACGGGGGTTGTCATGAAAACAATGAGGAATTTCGCTGTTGCAGGATGTTCGCTGCTGCTGTTGACCCAGTGCGCTTCCCAGGATGAGGTGCGCGACCTGCAAAATCAGTTGCGAACAGTGAATCAGAAGGTCGAGGACGTCAAGAACAACGCTGTCGGCCAGATGCAGAAGCGGCAGGCCAGTTCGGTCAGTAAGATCGATCAGGTCGAGGGGGAAACCCAGAAGATCAAGTCGACCATCGAGGAAACTTCTTCGCAGTCTCAGCAATTCCGGGAGCAGACCAGGGCCGACATCGCCAGCCTGCAAAGCACGGTAGGTTCCATGCGCACCGAACAGGACGCCAAGATCGCCGAGTTGAGCCAGAAGGTCGCGATTCTTGATGAGAAGATCACCCAGGTGACCGACACCTTCAGCAGGGCGCAGCAGGGCAGGATAGCCGAAGCGGAAAAGAAGGCCCAGGAGGCCGCGAAACAGGCTGAACTGGCCAGGCAAAAAGCTGCCGCAGCAGCGCAGCCCTCTGCCAGCACCAAGGCCGCCGCCGCTGCTTCCACTGCTGCTGCGACTGCAGCGGCTACCGGACCAGTCAAGGTGAGCCCGACCACCACCAAAACCAAGGTGGCAACTGCGCCGGTCTCTGCATCGGCCACCACGCCAACTGCGGCTGCAGCGCCCGCGACC
>JBGSPP010000363.1:0-4083 GCA_041738515.1 Desulfobulbus sp. | reverse complement strand
CCGAGGTGGTGCAGCTGGTGCAGCAGGCCGACGTCATCCTGTTTGCGCCCGGCAGCCTCTACACCTCGATCATTCCCCTCCTGCAGGTGCCGGGGATGGCCGAGGCGGTGCGCAACAACGTCGCCGGGCTCAAGGTGCTGGTGGCCAACATCTGGGTGCAGAAGGGCGAGACCGATGCCACCCGCGACGCTCCGGACAGGAAATTCTACGTCTCAGACCTGATCCGCGCCTATCACCGCAACATTCCCGGCGGGGTGGACGACCTCTTCTCCCATGTGGTGGCGCTGGACATGAGCGATATCCCCGGATCGGTGCTGCAGCGCTACGCCCTGGAGAACAAAGAGCCGATCTATGTGGATCGCGGTCGGGTCCGGGCCCTGGGTTTCGGGCTGGTGGAGGCCCGGGTCTTTGCCCGCGAGCAGATGCGCGAGCGGGGGGTGATCCAGCACGACCCCGACACCCTGGCCAGGGCCATCAAGGGGTTGTGGGCGCTGAAGCTGGCCGGCCGCCTCGAACGGCCCGAGCGGCGGGAGACCCTGCCCGAGGCGGAAAGCGCCTTTCACCACGAATGGTCGGAAAAGCCGCCGCCCTGCCGTCGATACGAGCAGATCCGGGCCACCTTCCGCTATCTCACCACCGAGGTGCTGCCCGCCGACGCCCCGGCGCCGCTGCGGATGACCGAAAGCGAGCGGCAGTGGCTCCTGGAGCGGATGGTGGAGATCGTCTGGCAGCATCCGGATATCCCGGCCGAGCACCTGCAGTTCATCCGCGGCATCACCGTGGTGGCCCCGGAGTCCTGGAAACGCTGCCAGGAGTGGGACAACATCTTCTCCTTTTACGACCCTGCCGACCAGCGGATCAAAATCCGCCAGGATATGACCCGGCATCTCAAGCGCTTTGAGATGGTGTTCCTGGTGGCGCTTGGCCAGTCGCTCCTGGGCAACTATGCCGAGTGCAAGCAGATGATCGATCTGCGCGCAGGAGACGACCAGATCGGCCGGCTGTACCAGCTCAAGGTGCGGGAGGCGGAGGAATTACGGAGCTATCTTCCGCCCGGGGATCTCGACTCCTACCTGCGGCTTTCCAGGATGCACCCGTCCCGGAACGAGGAACGCCTGTACACCCGGGCCGTCAACCCCGGCGAGGGCTTCACGCCGCCGGGCCTGTTTTTCGGCCTGTTCTACGCCTGGTACCTGGACAACACCTTTGCCCCCAACATAGAATACAAGATGTCGATCATGCGCCACGGGCTCACGGATCTGATCCCCGAGCAGGTGCGGATCGCCGATCGCCGGCAGCAAACGATCCGTTTCTTCCGCGAGCGGATCTTCCGCCAGCGCCTCCCCCCTTCCCCGGGACGATGACATGAACATTCTGCTGTGGAGCGCACTCCTGGCCGTGTTTGCGGCCTATGTGGCCTTTACGGTCGTGCTGTATTTTGTCCGCTTCCGGCCGCTGCTCCGGGAGCGGGCTACGGGCGACTGCCCGGGTTCGGCCCCTTCGAAGGCGGAGGCCATCCTGGAGGCCCCCCGGCCCGACCCGCTCATGCTGCAGCTGGCGCGCGACGAGTGGCGCTACACCTTCGACGCCATCCCGGACCCGGTGCTGATCCTGGATAGCGACCTGGTCATCGTCCGCGGTAACCGGGCGGCCTTTCTCCTGCTCTCGGTCAACGGGGCCGCCATCGAGGGCAAGGCCTGCCACCAGTTGTTCGCCGGGCTTGCCACGCCCTGCGCCATGTGCCCGGTGCAGATGGTGCGCCAGGAGAACCGGGCCTACTGCCAGGAAATCACCCATCGCTATCTCGGCCGCACCTTCTCCATCGCCTGCTCGCCCATCGACAACGAGGGCGAGATCATCGGCTTCATCCTCTCGGCCAAGGACATCAGCCACCAGCGCAACCTGGAGAAGCGGCTGATCCACGCCCACAAGCTGGAGGCGATCGCCACCCTGGCCGGCGGTATTGCCCATGACTTCAACAACATCCTCGGCGCCATCCTCGGCAACGCCGACCTGCTGCTCTACCGCATGCCGACCAGGGAAAATTCCGAAACCCCTGGCGAAGGTCCGGCCATCACCTTTGAGGAAGTGGCCGAACATACCCGCTCCATCCGGCGAGCCGGCAACCGGGCCAAGGAACTGGTCAACCAGATTCTGGCCTTCAGCCGTCAGTCGACCAACCAGCGTCGCAACCTGCTCATCGGCCCGATCATTAAGGAGGGGTGCCGCCTGCTGCGGGCCTCGATTCCAGTGACCATAGAGTTTGACGTCCAGGTCAGCGACGAGATCGGCATGATCCATGCCGACCCCTCCCAGATCCAGCAGGTGCTGATGAACCTGGGCACCAACGCGGTCCAAGCCATCGGCAACCAGCCGGGCGCCATTCAGGTAGCGCTGCGTGAGGTCGAGGCCGGCAAGGCCGAGCAGTTGCGCTACCACGAACTTGAGCCGGGCAGGTATGTGGTGCTCACGGTCAGGGATACGGGCCGCGGCATTGCCCCCGAGGTGCTGGACCGCATTTTCGACCCCTTCTACACCACCCGCGAGGTGGGGGAAGGGTCGGGCATGGGGCTCTCCGTGCTCCACGGCATTATCGTCTCCCACGACGGCATCATTGACGTCAGCTCCGAGCCGGGCAAGGGCTCGGTGTTCACGGTGTTCTTCCCCCGGGTCCTGGATGGCGGGGACGACGGAGAGGACCCGCTCACTGCCATGCCTCGTGGCACCGAGACCATCCTCTTTGTCGACGACGAAGAAGACATTGTGAAAATGCGGACCAGGATGTTATCATATCTTGGTTATCGGGTGCTGCCGGCCTCTGGTCCGGAGCAGGCCCTGGATCTCTTCAACGCCAACCGGGAGCAGATCGATTTGCTGATCACCGACCATACCATGCCGCGGATGACGGGCCTGCAGCTGGCAACCGCTGTCAGCGCGCTCTCGCCCGAGCTGCCGATTATCCTCTGCTCCGGCTACAGCGAGGCGGTTACCGCCGAGGAGGCAAAACGGGCCGGGGTGCAGCGTTTTCTGCCCAAGCCGGTGGATATGCGAATGCTGGCCATGGCCATACGGGAGATGCTCCCCGATCGCACCAGGGAGGCCACATGAAGATTCTGGTCATTGACGATGACGAACAGATCCGGGTGCTGTTGCGCCAGGTCATGGAGTGGGCCGGCTACGAAGTCATCGAGGCCGACAACGGACGGGCCGGAATGGCCGAACAGCGAAAGCATAAGGCCGATCTGGTCATCACCGACCTGATCATGCCCGAGCAGGAGGGGCTGGAGACCATCACCACCCTGAAGAAAGAGTTTCCGCACTTGAAGATCGTCGCCATCTCCGGCGGCGGCCGCATCGGCCCCGAGGCCTACCTGCCCGCGGCCCAGGAACTGGGCGCGCACCGGGTGTTCAGCAAGCCCTTTGATGTTCGCGAACTGGCCAAGGCGGTCAAGGAGCTGCTGGCCGATGGCTGAGATCCATGCCCTGGTGGTCGACAACAGTCCGGTCATCCGCAAGATTCTGAGTTATGTCCTCGAGGCGGAGGGATGCCTCGTCCAGGTGGCCGAAGACGGCCTGGATGCCTTGGACTGCATTGCCAAACAGCGGCCGGACATCATCTTCACCGATCTGATCATGCCCAGGATCGACGGTGAAAAGCTCTGTTCCATCATCCGCAACACCCCGGAATGGAGCGACATCTTCCTCGTTGTCCTCTCTGGCGTGGCCCTGGAGGACAACGACAACACCATGCGGATCGGCGCCGACGTCTGCATCGCCAAGGGGCCGGAGACGCCGATGAGCGTCCATGTCAAGGCCTCGCTGGCGCGATTCCACGCCGGCCAGCGGCACGGCACCCGCGTCGAGGGCATGGAGGGACTGTACCCCCGCGAAGTCACCAGCGAACTGCTGATCAGCAAGAAGCACCGCGACGTCATCCTGGCGCGCATGACCGAGGGCGTGGTCGAGATGAACCAGGAGGGCCGGATTGTCATGGCCAACGAAGCGGCAATCGACCTGTTCGGCCTGTCCGAACCCCAGGTGCTGGCCCGGTCGCTCATCCCGCTTCTGCCCGAACGGGCCGGC
>JBGSPP010000322.1:0-2528 GCA_041738515.1 Desulfobulbus sp. | reverse complement strand
GCTGGCCCCGGCCCGCCACACCAGAACGGTGAAGGTCGCGCCCCAGGGCGAACTGGACGTGCGCCTGCAGGAGCCGCGCATTGGCGTCTTTGTCTGCCACTGCGGCACTAACATCGCCGGCGTGGTCGATGTCGAGGAGGTGGCTGCCTACGCCGCCACCCTGCCGCAGGTGGTGCACGTGGAGCGCAACCTGTTCACCTGCGCCCAGGACACCCAGGACAAGATCGTGCAGCAGATCCGCGAACGCGGGCTCAACCGCATTGTTATCGCCGCCTGCACGCCCCGAACCCATGAGCCGCTGTTCCGCAAGACCCTCAAGGCAGCCGGGATCAACGAATACCTGGTCGAGATGGCCAATATCCGCAACCAGAACGCCTGGGTGCACAGCCACGACCCGGAGGCCGCCACCGACAAGGCCAAGGACCTGATCCGCATGGCGGTGGCCAAGGTCACGCCGCAGACCGCACTCAAACCGCTGCGCATCCCGATTCGTCAGTCGGTGCTGGTGATCGGTGGCGGTGTCGCCGGCATGACCGCAGCGCTGAACCTGGCCGAGCAGGGGTTTCAGATCCATCTGGTGGAGAAAACGTCCCAGCTGGGCGGCAACGCCCTCCATCTCTTCCAGACCTGGAACGGCGAACAGGTGCCGCCGTATCTCAAGGCGCTCAAAGAGCAGGTCGCGGCCCACGCAAATATCGAGGTCTCCTACAATGCTGCGGTCACTGCCGTCTCGGGCCATGTCGGCAACTTCTCCTCCTCACTGCGGATCGGCCCGAACCGCAAGCGGACCGTCGAGCACGGCGCCACCATCATCACCACCGGGGCCAAGCGCTACATCCCCGAGGAGTTCGAGTACGGCAAGATCCCCAAGGTGGTGGCTTCCATTGAATTCGACAAGCTGCACATGCACAACGAGACCCGGGTGGCCGGCGGCAAGTCGTTTGTCTTCATCCAGTGCGTCGGTTCGCGTAACCGGGAGCGGCCCTACTGCTCCAAATCCTGCTGCACCCACTCCATCCAGAGTGCCATCAAGCTCAAGAAGGAGGCCCCTGCCCGGCGGATCTACATCCTCTACCGCGAAATCCGCACCTATGGCCAGCGCGAGCGGATCTACAACCAGGCCCGGGAGATGGGCATCATCTTCATCAACTATGAGCAGCATGGCCCACCGACGCTGCGGCGCGACGGCGACGGCGTCCTCGTCGGCGTCTGGGATCATGTCCTTCACCGGCCGCTGGAGATCCGGGCCGACATGGTGATCCTGGCCGCCGCCACCCTGGCCAATCCGGACGCGCTCGACCTGGCCAACCTGTTCAAGCTGCCGCTCAATGCCGATGGCTTCTACCAGGAGGCGCACGCCAAGCTGCGGCCGGTGGAGTTCCATGTCGACGGTGTCTTTGTCGCCGGCCTGGCCCACTATCCCAAGCCCCTGGAGGAGTCGATCTCCCAGGCGCTCGCGGCCGCCGCCAAGGCCGGGCGACTCCTGGCCCGCAAGGAGATAGCCCTGGAGGCCAACACCGCCATGGTGGATTCGAACTTCTGCGACGGCTGCGGCCTGTGCATAGATGTCTGCCCCTACCGGGCGATCAAGCTGGTCGAGTACCGCGGCGAGGAGGGGCAGCCGTTGAAGACGGTGACCATCGATCAGGTGCTGTGCAAGGGATGCGGCATCTGCCAGGGGGCTTGTCCCAAGCGCGGGGTGGTCATCGCCGGCTTCACCTACGCCCAGATCGAGGCCCAGGTCGCTGCTGCCCTCGACGAGGAGCCGGAAACGGAGGAGGCCCCATGAGTACGGAGTTGCGGATCATCGCCTTCTGCTGCAGCTGGTGTTCCTATGCCGCCGCCGACCTGGCAGGCATCTCCCGACTGCAATATCCTGGCTCGATTCGCATCATCCGGGTGATGTGCTCGGGCATGGTCCACCCGGACATGGTCCTGCAGGCGCTGGCCAAAGGGGCGGATGGAGTAATGATCGTCGGCTGTCACCTCGGCGAGTGCCATTACATTTCCGGCAACGAGATGGCCCTGGCTCGCTCCGAGGTTATCGCCGATGCCCTGGAGGACATGGGCTATGAGCCCCAGCGGTTTGAGCTGGCCTGGGTGTCGTCGGCCGAGCCGGAGCGGCTGGTCGAGATCTTCCGCCGGATGCACGACCGCCTGACACAGCTGCGCGGCGACATCTTGGCCGACCATGCCGGCGGGTCGTGATCATGCGGCCGCGACTGAGTTGCGAGTGGCTGCATGCCTGCTCCGGTTGCGAGATTGCCCTGCTCAACCTGGGCGAACGGTTGCTGCCCCTGCTCGACCGGGTGGAGCTGGTTCATTTCCCGCTGGTCATGGACAACAAACATGTCGCTACGGGGGAGGGCGGCAGCATCCGGCTGCCCGAAGCCGACATCGGCCTGGTGTCCGGGGCGGTCGCCCATGATGAACACCTGGAGGTGTTGCGGGCTATGCGCCGTACCTGCCGGTTCCTGATCGCGCTTGGCACCTGCGCCAGCCACGGCGGCATTCCGGCGATGATGAAC
>JBGSPP010000321.1:0-6441 GCA_041738515.1 Desulfobulbus sp. | reverse complement strand
GCGGCCGTGGGCTCGCTGCCGGCGAGCATGGCTGCCATCGTCTCCAGCTCTGCCCGGAAATGCCCGGCCCAGCCCGCCCGTTCGGCTTCCTGGGCAAGCACTGTCAGGCAGGCGCGGCGGTAGGCATCCACCTGGATGCGGACATGGCCGCGATAGCGGCGGCTGGGCCGCTGCTCCTCAACCCGTTCAAGGATGCGCCGCAGCATCAGGTTGCGGGTGTCGGCGCGGACAAAGACCGTGGGCAGGCCGATGGCGGCGGCAAAGAAGATCTGCCGCCGCTCGCTCTCGGTGTGCGGGTCGTCCGGGATCTGCGCGTGGGTGATTGTCCCGTTGATGGCCCAGCGATAGGCCAGGGCCGTGACCAGGGCCTGGAGGTTGACGGCCCTCGCCAACCCCGCGCCCAGATCGGCAAAGAGCGAGTAATGCCGTCCCTCGAAGCCGGAGAAACCGTAGGCCGCAGCGGCCCGCATGCGATAGGGCAGGTAGATGGCCATGCGGCTGTCAAAGACCCCCATCTCGGTCAGGTCGTGCTTGAGCCGCTCCTGATTGCCTTCGACGCCGTTTAGCGCCGGGCTCTCCTCGGTTCCTTGCAGGGCCACCAGGTAATCGAGCAGCCGCACGTCCGGAAGAGCGTCGCCGCGCAGGCCGAGCAGGCGGCTGGTGAGCCGGTCAAGCCAGACCGGGCCCACGGGGGTGAAGCTGTGGCCGCAGAAGCGGAGATCAGCCTTTTTTTTCCAGCGCCGCCAGAGCATGCGCAGGTGGGTGTAGTCGAGTTCGTGCGGCAGGTAGCCCAGCACCTTCTCGGGGTGGAAGTCGCTGAAGGCCAGTCGATGCGGCGCAGCCGAACAGGTGGCGACGAACAGCGGCAGGAAATGCTCGACGATTTTGATCACCAGATCGCCCAGGCGCTTCTCACAGGTCCGGCCGCCGGCCCCCGCCTGTGCAAGGAAGAGGCGGCTGAGCGCCCGGCTGCCCAGGGTGATGTGGGTGCCGTTGTTGGCCAGCGAGGTGGAGCTGGTGTTGGGCAGGACCACCAGATTGTTGACGATGATCCCGGCCTCGCGCAGCTTGGCGATGGTGTTGAGCTGGCTGCGCGACAGCACCCGGTGGCAGAGGTCCATGTAGGTCCGCTTGGCCTCGCCGCGCGGCCAGCCGGAGAGGCAGGGGTTGAGGAACAACTCGCGGTAGAACTGGTCCGAGATCAGATCGTTGAGCTGCTTCTGCCGGGCTGGCGGATTGGGCGCCAGGTACATGCGGCAGGTCTGGCCGTGCTGCCGCAGGCCAAAGGCGCGGTTGGCGAACTCGACCAGCAGCTGGAGAAAGAAAAAGCGGCGGCTGGTCTCCCGGGCGGCCTCCCTGCCGGGCGGGGTCTCGGCAGTGCCGCCAACGACGACAAAGGAGATGACCTCCGGCGAGCTGTTGTCGCTGATCAGGTGCGTCATGACCCGGACGGCTGTCTGGCGCAGGAGCGGGGCCTGGGACTCCGGCCGATCCACCGCCTCGGCCAGGGCGAGCTTGAGCAGGTAGCTGACAGGGATGCGCAGCCACTGCTCGCCGCCCTGGCTGAGGAAGAAGCGGTCGGTGTCGCCGCGCATCGGCCCTTCCGGGTGCGATTTGTCGGCCAGCAGGTCGTGGGCCAAGATCGAGCCGGCATGTTCGCCGAGCAGCCTGCGGGGAAACCGGACCCAGGAGTTCTCCCAGACCCGCGGCCGCCGACCCTCGAGGAAGGCGTCGAGTTCACCGAGCATGTGAGGGGCGAGATCGCCGCGCCCGGTCCTCCGGGTGAGGTTGCGGTAGTATCTGGAGCCAAGGATGGTCTGGACCAGATCCACCTCCGCGGCCCGGCCCTCCACCGCCACCTGGAACTCGTTTTCCACGCCCACGCTCACATCCGCGCCGAGGAAGGGCTCGACCCCGGCACGCGCCAACTGATCCTGGCACAAGGCGGCGGCATTTTCTTTGCGGGCGGGCAGGGTGTCGGCGGGGAGGGGAACGGTCATGGTCGCGGGGTCTCCAGGGGGATGGTGCTTGTTTGCGGCAGGCTACCGGCGGATTGTTAGGTTCCGGTGACAACGGTGTCAGGCTTGTGTCAGGCTGGTCGGGGATAACCCAATCGTATCCTGACCGTGTCCGGACCATAACCCAAAACTCATATCCTTCGGGTCTGGTGTGGGCGTCAACCGGCATCGCGGGGGCGATCCCGGTTGACCACGCAATCAAACCACAAAGGAGGGAACAATGAAGATGCACCACCTGGTCCGGAGCGCCGCCATGGCGGCAGTGCTCCTGTCCGCCACGGCCGCCATGGCCGACATGCCCAAGTATGTCTTTTTCTTTGTCGGCGATGGCATGTCCAGCGCCCAGATCCAGGCCACCGAGGCCTACCTGACCACCAAAAACGGTGGTAGTGCCAAAGAGGCTGAGGATCTGCTCAAGCCCGAGAATCGGCTCAACATGAGCAAGCTGCCGGTTCTGGGAATGCAGACCACCTATGACGCCCATGCCTTGATGACCGATTCCGCCTCGGCCGGCACCGCCTTTGCCTGCGGCGTCAAGACGGCAAGTGGCGTCATCGGCATGGACGACAGCAAAACCGTCAGCTACAAGTCTATTGCCCAACTGGCGAAAGAACAGGGCAAACGCGTCGGCGTCGTTTCCAGCGTCAGCCTGGATCACGCCACCCCGGCCTCCTTTTACGCCAGCGTGCCCAGCCGAAGCGACATGAACACCATCGCTTCCCAGATGGCGGAGACCGGCTACGACTTCTTCGGCGGCGGTGGTTTGGTCAAACCAGAAGGAAATGTCAACGTCTGGGACAAGCTGACCCAAAACGGCTACACCGTGCTCAACAGCCGCGATGCCATTCTAGACCTGAAAAAGAACCCGAAAAGCAGGGTAGTGGCCATCAACCCCACCCTGGATGGCAGCAAAGCCATGCCCTATGCCATCGATCGCGACGAAACAACCGATCTGTCGCTGGCCGAGATGACCGAGGTGGCCATCGCCTCGCTGCTCACCGGAAAAAAAGACGGTAAAAAACGCGGCTGGGGCAATAAGGATGACGGCTTTTTCCTGATGGTGGAAGGCGGCAAGATCGACTGGGCTTGCCATGCCAACGACGCCGTGGCCACCATCGGCGACACTCTTGATTTTGACGATGCGGTCGGCGTGGCCCTCAGTTTTTACCACAAATACCCGTTCCAGACCCTGATCGTGGTCACCGGCGACCATGAGACCGGCGGCATGACGGTTGGCCATGCCACCACTGGATACACCGCCTATTATAACCGACTGCTCGGACAGAAAAGCAGTTACGATGCATTCGGCAAGAAATGGGCGGAACACAAGGCAGGAACCGGAGACTTTGAGGATATGAAGGTGCTGATGGCAGAAGACTTTGGCCTCGTCTGGAATGATCTCAACGCATACCAGCAGGAAAAACTCAATGACGCCTACGAACTATCGAGGCACGGCACCAACGGCAACAGCATGGCCAAAAACATTTTCCACTACGGTGGATATGAAGACGCTGGCGTTCTCAAAGGTAACTATGAGCCGATTATCGTCACCATCACCCACATCCTCAACGAACGCGCCAGCATCGGCTGGACCTCCTATTCCCATACCGGCGTGCCGGTGCCGGTTTTTGCCATCGGTCCTGGTTCGAAACGGTTTGCCGGATTTTACGACAACACCGACATTGCCAAACAAATATCCCGGGCCATGGGCATCTGGCAGCAGCTTCCCATAGTGAAATAGCGGTCACCAAACAACCCCCTTTCACCCCCCAACCCACGGCGTCGTTACCCCTTGACGACGTCGTGGGTCCAATTTTTCTATCCATATGAATGCATTGCGCCGCGAACTGCTCTTCTCCCTGATCATTGCCATCCTCTGCGCTGTTCTCTTTTTTCTCGACATCGCCAAAGTTCCCCAAGCTCCAGGCGGCATCCGCTGCCGGGCCCAGATCACCGCAGTCGACAATTCCAGGGTGCGCACCAACCTGATCGTCAAGACCAACAACCAGATGCTGACGGTCAAACTGCTCTCCGGGCCGCATCAGGGCCAGCAGCTTGAGGTGGTCAACATGCTCACCGGCAAGATGGAGATGGACGAGTTCTACGAGGCGGGCCGGACCATCCTCATCGAATACGGCGAGGCCGACGGCAAGCCGGTCAACGGGGTGGCCCGGGGCTATTACCGGCTCGGGCTGCAGCTGATGCTGATCGGCCTGTTCACCCTGCTGCTGGTGGCCGTGGCCGGGGTCACCGGCCTGAAGGCGGCGCTGTCGTTCATCTTTGCCGCTCTGGTGCTGTGGAAGCTGTTTTTTCCCCTGCTGCTTCGGGGGTATCCACCCATCCCCACCGGGCTGGGTATCGTGGCCCTGCTCACCGGCGTGATCTGCTTTTCCGTGGGCGGCCTCACCCGGCGCGGCCTGGCCACCTTTGCCGGCTCCCTGCTCGGCCTCCTCCTCACCTGCGGCCTGGCCACCCTGTTCACCCACCTGTTCCGGCTGCACGGCGCGGTCCGGCCCTTTGCCGAAATGCTGCTCTACTCGGGCTACTACCAGCTCAACCTCACCGACATTTTTGTGGCCAGCGTGTTCATCGCCTGCTCAGGTGCGGTCATGGACCTGGCCATGGATATTGCCGCGACCATGGACGAAATCAAATTCCGCCATCCTGAGATCGGCCTGGTCGAGCACATGCGCTCCGGTCTCCGGGTTGGCCGGGCGGTCACCGGCACCATGACCACCACCCTGCTGCTGGCCTACTCGGGCAGCCACATCACCATGTTCATGGTCTTTCTCGCCAAGGGGCTGCCGCCGGCCAACCTGCTCAACGCCCCCTTTGTCGCCGCCGAGGTGCTCAACATCCTGGTCGGCAGCTTCGGGGTGATTGCCGTGGCCCCCTGCACCGTGGCCATTTCGGCCTTGCTCTATAGCCGTGAACAGGTCACTCTGACCGCAACTCCTTCCCCCAGCCCGGATCTGCCATGAATTCCGATTGCCTCTCCTGTCCCGCCGATGCCCTTGCCGAAGCCCGGACTGTCCCGTCCTCCCTGCCAGCCTGGTTGCTGGCCCTTACCGCGATCCTGATCCTGCTGCTCGCCCCGGCGCTCTGGAACGGCTATGCCGTGGTCTTCCACGATACCGGCGGCTACGTGGGCAGCATCCTGGAATGGCGACTCTTCCCCGGCCGGTCGTTCTTCTACGGCCTCTTTCTCTGGTTGACCTCGCTGGGCTGGCTGAACTTCTGGGGCCCGGCGGTAGTTCAGTCCCTGCTGGCCGCTTGGACAATCCGCCTCATGCTGCGCTGCCACGGCCTGGCCGCGGGACCGCTGGCCCTGACCCTGCATTGCGCCGGCCTGGCGCTGCTGACCGGGATTTCCTGGTACACCAGCCAGCTGATGCCGGACATTCTTGTTCCCCTGATGGTGCTTGCCTACCTGCTGCTCGGCCTCCATTGGCAGGCCTTGCGCCCATGGGAGCGGGCGGGGCTCGCGGCCATGGCCCTGCTGGGGATGCTGTCGCACATGTCCTGCCTGGCCCTGGCAATTGGCCTGGCCCTGGTGACCCTGATGATCGGGCTGATTGCCAGCTGGCGCCACTGGCCGGTGCAGGTGGAGGTCTGGCCGGGGACGGCCCTGGCTGCCGCCGGCCTGCTCCTCATGCCGACCGTGCATTTCCTCCTTTTCCAGCACCCCGGCTTCACCCCGGGCGGTTCGGCTTTCCTGTACGGCCGGCTGGTCCAGGACGGGCTCGCCCATCGCTGGCTGGCTGACCACTGTCCCGCCGACGGAGTCAGGCTCTGCATCCTCCAACAGCGACTGCCGCGCACGGCCGATGAATTCCTCTGGGCCGACTCCTCGCCCTTCCGCGACCTGGGCAGTTGGGAGCCGGAGTCCCAGGAAGAACTGGGCCGGCTGGTCAGGGCGACCGTGGCCGCCTACCCGGCTGCCTTTGCCTGGAACTCGCTCCGCTTCACCGCCGCGCAGCTGCTCAAGGTGGCCACCGGCGACGGTCTCGACGAGCACCATCTCGCCACCAGGGGTGTGCTGACCGGGGCTCTGCCCCAATCCGCCCAGCCGTACACCGAGGCCCGCCAGCAGCAGGGCCAGGTCACCCGGAGCCTGTTCAAGACCCTGAACCGGGTGCACGTACCGGTGGCCTTGCTCGCCACCGCGATCCTGCCGCTGCTGGTTGTGCTGGGGCTGCGGGCGCGGCGCTTCGATCGCGCCCTGCCGGCGTTCTTTCTGCTGACGGCGCTCGTTGGCAACGCCTTCATCTGCGGGGCGCTGTCCAATCCGCATGACCGGTATCAGAGCCGGGTGGTGTGGATTGCGGTGTTGGCAGTGGGGATGGTGCTGGCAGACCGGCGACGGTCCGGGGCGGGAGAGACGGCAAGGCGCTGAGTCGTCCGGAACCTGCCCGGTCAACGC
>JBGSPP010000282.1:0-3164 GCA_041738515.1 Desulfobulbus sp. | reverse complement strand
TGTTGTTTGGCGCCCGCGAGGGCAACCCGGAGGCCGCGGTGACCCTGTCGGTAGCCAAACGGCCGGGGGCCAACGCCGTCCACGTGGTGGAAACGGTGCTCGAGAAAGTGGAGAGCCTCAAGGGCACGCTCATCCCGGCTGGGGTCACGGTCACCGTCACCCGCGACTACGGTGAGACCGCAGCCGAGAAATCCAACGAACTGCTGCTGCACATGGGCATCGCCGTCTTCGGCGTGGCCCTGCTGATCCTGCTGTTTCTGGGCTGGCGCGAGTCGATCATCGTCATGCTGGCCATCCCCTCGACCCTGTCGCTGACGCTGTTGCTGTTCTACCTCTACGGCTACACCCTCAACCGCATCACCCTGTTTGCGCTCATCTTTTCCATCGGCATCCTGGTGGACGACGCCATCGTTGTGGTCGAGAACATTGTCCGCCACATGCGCCTGCCCGCCAACCAGCGCGCCTCGCTCAAGGATATTGCCGTGGCGGCGGTGATCGAGGTCGGCAACCCGACCATCCTCGCCACCTGGGCGGTGATTGCCGCCATCCTGCCCATGGCCTTCGTCGGCGGGCTGATGGGGCCGTACATGCGGCCTATCCCCATCGGCGCCTCGGCGGCCATGGTCTTCTCCCTGCTGATCGCCTTCACGGTCACACCCTGGGCCGCCATCCGCATCCTGCGCAAGCCCAGGGACGAGGCCGGCGGCAAGGGACACGACCCGGATCACGCCCCGGACGACTGGTCCACCCGCCTCTACCACCGGATCATGGACCCGCTCCTGGCCCACGCCGGCTGGCGGCTCGGCTTCTTTGCCCTGATCGTCGGCCTGCTGCTGGCCTCCTGCTCGCTGGTCTATTTCGGCGGCGTCAAGGTGAAGATGCTGCCCTTTGACAACAAGTCGGAGTTCCAGATCATCCTCGACATGCCCGAGGGCTCGACCCTGGAACAGACTGCCCGGGTGGCGGCGGAGATGGCGCAGGTGGTGGGCCGCGAGCCCGAGGTGGTCAACACCCAGATCTATGCCGGCACGGCCTCGCCGTATAACTTCAACGGGCTGGTGCGCCATTACTTCCTCCGCTCCGGGCCGACCGTGGCCGATGTCCAGGTCAACCTCAAGCCCAAGGGCGAGCGCGACGACCAGAGCCACGACATTGCCAAGCGGGTGCGACCGGCCATCGCCACTATCGCTGAACAGTACGGCGCCGCCGTGGCCCTGGCCGAGGTGCCGCCCGGACCTCCGGTCTTGCAGACCCTGGTGGCCGAGATCTACGGCCCGGACGAGGCCAGCCGGGTGCAACTGGCCACAGCGGTGAAACGGATTTTTGCCGAGACCGCCGGCGTGGTCGACATCGACTGGTACCGCGAACGGGAACGGAACCAACTGGTGCTCACCGTGGATAAGGAGAAGGCGGCACTCAACGGGCTGTCCGAGGGCGAGATTGCCCGGGCCATCGACATGGCCCTTTCCGGCCAGTCCATCGACCTCTTCCACCAGCCCAGGGACAAGGAGGAGATTGATATCGTCCTGCAGTTGCCGCAGGCGCAGCGAGCCCGGGTGGACAGCCTGCTCAACATCGCCCTGCGGCCGGAGTCCAACCCGCAGGCGCCGCTGGTGCCGCTGCGCGAGTTGGTGCGGGTGAGCGAGCGGCCAGTGGACCAGCCCATCTACCGCAAGAATCTCAAACCGGTGATCTATGTCACCGGCGACGTGGCCGGCGCGGCCGAAAGCCCGGTCTACCCGATCCTGCAGATGAACACGCGGCTCAAAGAGCTGGATGGCGGTGAGTTCGGCGGCCATCCGGGCAACATCCGCGTCTACAACCTCAAGCAGCCCTTCCTCGAGACCGAACCGGCGATGAAATGGGACGGCGAGTGGCACATCACCCTTGAGGTCTTCCGCGATCTCGGCCTGGCCTTCTGCGTGGTCATGGTGCTGATCTACATGCTCATGGTCGGCTGGTTCAAGGACTACGTCACCCCGCTGGTGGTGATGGCGGCCATCCCCTTCTCGCTGATCGGCATTCTGCCCGCCCATATGGGGCTGAACGCCTTCTTCACCGCCACCTCGATGATCGGCTTCATGGCCGGGGCCGGAATCGTGGTCCGTAACTCGATCATCCTGGTGGATTTCATCGAGCTGCGCATCAGCCACGGCCTGCCGCTGGCCGAAGCGGTGGTCGAGGCCGGGGCCATCCGCTTCCGCCCCATGCTCCTGACCGCACTGGCGGTGGTGGTCGGGGCATCGGTTATCCTGGCCGACCCGATCTTCCAGGGCCTGGCCATCTCGCTGATGTTCGGCGAGATCGCTTCGCTCTTGATCAGCCGCATGGCCGTGCCGGTGCTCTACTATTTGGTTAAGGCGAGGGAAAAGGCAGCGCCGCAAAGTTGAGCGGCGAAAAATATCAGAGCCATAAAAAGCCCCCGGCATGCCGGGGGCTTTTTTGGGTGCAGGTGCGAACGGACCGAACCGGGCGCAAAGGTGCAAAGACTGCCCCTGGTCGGACGGCCAGGTACGTCTTCCGTTTGGGTTAGACAGCCAGGCCCATGGAATTCTGGATATGCGCCACCACCTCGGTCGGCAGGCCAAGCCCCTGGGCCAGTTGCTGCAGGTATTGCCGCTCGGCGTCGGTATCGATCTCGATGGCCAGCAGGGAGGCGGCGTAGATCTGGGCCGCCAACTGCAGGTCGCCAGCGGCCGAATTGATCACCCCCTGCAGGTCCATGGGTTTGTTGGCCTCGGCGATGAAGGCGTCCTTTTCCGCCTGGGTCAGGCCGTCTTCGCCGAGTTTGCCAATGATCCGCTCAACCTCGGCCTCGTCGATACGGTTGTCCGCCTTGGCCGCGTTGATCATGGCCTGGACGATGATCCTGGCCTCGTGCTCCAGGGCCTGCTGCTGGACCGGAGTCTCGGCCTCCTGCAGGGCCCGCGGCACCTGTGCCGGCTGCTGTCCGGCTTTACGCAGGGCGGACAGGGCCAATGAGGCCAGCAGGGCAAGACCGCCGCCACCGACCGCACCCATGGTCGATCCCTTGCCGCCGCCCAGGATTGCGCCGGCGAGCGCGCCCAGGCCTCCCAGCGCCGAACGGTTGTTGCCCAGAGAGTTAAGCAGACCACCGAGCACTCCGCCCAAACCACCGGCGCCCGTACTGACGCCGGGTCGTC